>JAITGH010000190.1 GCA_031280855.1 Oscillospiraceae bacterium
GATAGTTCAAGTTAACGATGTCCCAATCAACGCATCCAACTTCACTTTGCTATTATACCACACTTCTGCCCGTTTGTCAAGTACTTTTTTCAAAACACTTGCTCGCAAGAACATGGCGAACGACTCAGCTACACGCTCACGGCGATCTCAAGCGCGATACGCAGATATTGCTCCCGTTGCGATTGCGGCAAGCTGCCGAGCGTTCTCGCGTCCCACTCAACTTCGTCCAAGCTGTCGGCGGCATACAGAAATTGGTACGCCTCCACGCCGCGAAATTGCGCTACCGCCATAATCGACGCGCACTCCATCTCCACGGTCAAACAGCCGTCAGCCTTGCGCTTTTCCATATTTGCGCGAGTCTCACGATATATTGCGTCAGTAGTCCACGTCTTGCCGCAAACGTGCGGAAGCTCAAGCTCCGCGAGGATTTTCGCGAACCGCGGCGCGGTCGGAACGTCTATGTACTCGCTCGGCGGCGCGTAGTGATAGCTCATGCCCTCGTCGCGATATGCGGCAGTCGGAACAATCAGCGATTTAGCCGCGATGTCGCGGTTCAGCACTCCGCAAGATCCGAAGAACACGAACTTGCGGCAACCCTTAGCAATCATCTCCTCGAGCAAACCTCCCGCCGCCGGACCACCTACCGTCGTACAGTAAACGGCGATGTCCGTGCCCTCGTAATTGATTTTGTAAACGGGAATATCAACGCAAGCCACCATTGTGTCGATATGTTCAGGCGCGTAATGCTCTTTTATGTTCAGGCGCGTAATGCTCTTTCAGCGCGTTGATCACGCGCTCTCCGAAGCACACGACAGCGACTTCGGGGAAGCCCTCTATCGGCGGAGCAATCGCCGCAGGGTTGATTATCGCGTCTAGCGCCGGGTCAAATGTTTGGGTTATCATACCGCCGTCCTCCTGATTCCCGTCCTCTGACTACTGCTATTATACCACACTTTGGTTCATTTGTCAAGTCCTAAATGCAAAAGTTCACAAAAATTTTCGCAGCACGCGGATCTGCGCGGCGCGGCGGAACGCGCCCGCACGAGCAGATCCGACTGCGCGGCGCGGCGGCCACGGTTTCGACTCCGGTTACTTCGCGTTATGCTTCCCGCACCACTCGGCGATCTCTGATATGAGCGCGAGTTGCTCGTCGCCGAGCGACTTGTACGGGAACTGCACCGCACCCTTGCTTGTTTTGTATTGAGTCAGGCGCGAGGAGAAATGCTCCATCGCCGCCGCACCGGGGTAAAGCCCGACGTGATTCTTATGCGCGGCGAAGTGGACGAGGTTCGCGCCGCTCCAGAATGTGGGCATTTGCCAGGAGATTTTCTCGGTCGCGGTCGGCAGCGCGTCTTTGAGAGCACGCCAAACGGTGTGCAGCGTCGGGCGGACTTGCTCGGGCTGTTGCTCGATGTAGTGTAGGAACTCGGTGTTCATGATAGCCTCCGATTCGAATGTGCAAAGCACGATTTTACCGCCATTGTACCATTCCGCGCTCGCATTGTCAACGACTTTAGTCGAAGCCATGCGAAAAATTTTGAAGAAGTGAAAAAAAGTACTTGACAAGCGTTGAGAGGCGTGGTATACTGTGATTGTAAATAGGAATCGTTACTGATAAGCGTTCCTATAGCTCGGAGGGTAACCATGAAAGCTTTGACGCGGCGCAGTAATAAGCGCGACGCAATCCTGGAGGTCTTACGCAGTACCAAGCGTCACCCGTCGGTCGACTGGATCTATCGAGAGCTTAAACCGCGCTTCCCTGACCTGAGCCTTGGAACCGTGTATCGCAACATCTCCGTATTCAAGGAAGAGGGTCTCATCGCGGCGGTCGGCACCGTCGCGGGACAGGAGCGTTACGACGGCGACACGTCGGAGCACCACCACATGCTGTGCCGCCGCTGCGGCTCCGTCGTCGACGTCAGCGCGAACGTGACAATCGACGGGGTCGAGCCCGACGATTGCGTGATTGAAAGCTGCCGAATCGTATTTCACGGCTTGTGCCCGGAATGCTCGAGCCTGAAAAATAAACTTAACGGAGGAACAAACAATGAGTAAGTGGGTATGCAAAGTATGCGGATACATTCATGAGGGCGCGGAGGCTCCCGACGTTTGCCCGATCTGCAAAGCGGCGAAGGACAAGTTCAGCGCAGTCGGAGAGAAGCCCGTGTACGCGACGGAGCACGTCATCGGGGTCGGCGCGAAAGGTAAGATCGACGACTGGGTTTACCAAGGTCTGGTAGACAACTTCAACGGCGAGTGTTCGGAGGTCGGCATGTACCTTGCGATGTCGCGTCAAGCGGATCGCGAGGGATATCCGGAGATCGCGGAGGCGTACAAGCGTTACGCATTCGAAGAGGCGGAGCACGCGTCAAAGTTTGCGGAGCTGCTTGGTGAGGTCGTCACGGAGAGCACGAAGAAGAATCTGGAGCTTCGCGCAGTTGCAGAGAACGGCGCGACCGCCGGTAAGTTTGAGCTTGCCAAGAAAGCGAAGGAGCTCGGCTACGACGCGATCCACGACACCGTGCACGAGATGGCGAAGGACGAGGCTCGCCACGGGCGTGCGTTCGAGGGTCTGCTGTCGCGGTACTTCTAAAGACGCGGGGTAGAACGTGGCTCGGCGATAGACTTGGCTGAAAGCATCGCAGTGCGAGACAGACGACCGTCTCGCACTGCGGTGTTTTAGGACAGGTCTGTTGTTCCCCCGTAAATCCTTGAACACTGTCGAATAGTCTTATCATTATAAGCAAATGTCTTTAATAAAGTACTTGACAAACGGGCAAAAGTGTGGTATAATAGGGGTAGATAATTAAAACGAAAAGGAGAATCGTTATGGCGAACCTAGCTAAAGAGTACGCTCCGAAAGCCGGAGCAATGTCGATCGGGCAGTATTGCCCTCCGCTGAACTTCGAGCTTGCCGGCAAGAAGTTCGACCTCAAGATGGACTACGGCGAGAACGGCGGCAAGTACACACTCAACTTCCTCGACGAATACAAGGTCGAGTGGACGATCAAGGGCAGCGCACCCAAAGTCGATGAGTACAAGTGCCTCAAGGCCGACGACTTTACTTACCTCGTCACGTGGTGTGTCAAGGATCCCGCCAATCCCGATGCAGTCTCCAAGGAGAACTTCACCTGGGTCATCGATAAGGAGCAAGGGCTTGCGACGTTCCTGCGCTGCTCCAAGGGTGAGAACGAGTACTGGCCGCTGCTGATTGAAAGCCACTTCTCGTTCGGCATTATCCTTAACTCCGGCAAGGAGCCGACAATCAAGCGACACGGCTTCACCGACGACGTCGTCGGGACAAGCATGACCTGGACTTACGGGCATGAGATGGCCACCGTCCACGTCTACCACAGCTCCAACTGGTATCGCATCACGTATCCGCGTGACGCTGTCCGCACGGAACAGGGCGAGGCTCAGAACGCCCAGCTGAACAGTCTGCTCAAGGATCTGCCCGGCTCGGACGAGCCCTCGTACTACGTCAAGATCAAGGACGGCATGTACTTCGTCAGCTTGACGGAGCAAAACATGGAGCGCTTCGTTGGAGACAAGGTCGGCTTCCGCTCCGACACGCTGTGCTTCCTTGACAACTATCACCGTTTGTATTCCGTCGGGCGCGGCTACGGCACCAGCACGTTCAACCCCGGCGCGATGATGGCGGACGGATCCACTCCTGACGCCGCAACTGCAGAGACCGCGCCCAAAGAGGGCGAGATCTTCGTGCTCATCGGTAAGTACGGTAAGCCCGTCGAGGTAGAAGACAATTTTTTTACCGACCCAATCCCGTACCTGGTATAACCATACGGGATGGCGCGATCGTTCGTAATCACGTGTTCGCAACCATCGCTTAGTCTTGTCCCTCCGCAAGCGGCGAAGCGTAGGTTTCGCCGCTTGTTTTTAGAACCTGTCGGCATAGGCTCTTAGCCTCCGCCGACGAGTTTGCTAAGCTCTCTGGTCACGATTCCCATCTTCTCGGCGGACTGCTTCTTGAGTTGTTCGTTGTACTCCGCGATTTCGTCGGGCTTCATTCCAATCGCACCGGCCATCTCGGCATTCGCCTGCTCGTACGAGCCGAACAATGACGCGAACGTCATGCCGTCGCGCTCCACCCACTCCTGCCCACTGTAAAGCGGATTCAAACGTCCGAGCGAGCTCAAGTACTCCAGAGTGCGCTTCGACGCCGCCACGACGTACGTTTCGGGCACCAGCACCGCGATCAGCGCATTCTCCGCGCCGGAGCCGGAGTCTCCTCGCATTATCGGGTACACATCTACGTCCACGCTGTTGTTGCCCGTGCGTTCCGGCAGGATCTCGCTAAGTAACCGTTCAAGCTGCGCCATTTGCGCGGAGTCGCTCTCGCTCAAGACGTCGCCGTCCACGATGTACGCGGCGCGCCAATCGTACGTCACGCTTCGTATGCTGTCCGCAATCGTCAGCACCGCGAACGTCGCCACGAATACGCCGATCAGCCAGTACCACTTATAGTGATACCAGAAGATATTGGTAAGCCAGTACTCCAGCCGCGCTCCCGCATTCTTCTCCGATTCGTAATCTGCCATGATAACCTCCTTCATAGATAGGTATTATCGGCTCGGTTGCCCGCGATACCCCTCCTTCAGCGTAACACTGCGATTGAACACGAGTGCGCCGTTCGAGCTATCCTTCTCGTCGATGACAAAGTAACCGAGCCGAAGGAACTGATACGCGCCGGACGCGTTCGCAAGCGTCGGTTCCAACTTGCACCCGCGCAGAATCTCCAGCGAGTTCGGGTTCAGCTGCGTCATGAAGTCCACATCGCCGGAACCGGGATTCGGATCCGTGAACAGGTCGTCGTACAATCGTACCTCTGCTTCGATGCAGTCGTCTTGGTTGACCCAGTGGATCGTACCGCGCACCCTGCGCCCGTCGGGAGTATTGCCTCCGGCGGTCGCGGGATCGTACTCCGCCAAAACCTCCGTAACGTTGCCGTCGCCGTCAAGCTCAAAGCCTGTACACTTGACGATATACGCGCCTTTCAGCCGCACCTCGTTCCCCACGTACAGCCGATTGTACTTTTTCGGAGGTTCAATCTCGAAGTCGTCACGCTCAATCCACAGTGAGCGCGAGAAGCGCACGTCGCGCTTGTCCTCCGGGTTTGCGCTGTTTTCAATTGAGAATGACTCCGACTGCCCGTCCGGGTAGTTCGTAATGGTAAGTTTAATCGGGCGGAGAACCGCCATCACTCGGGGCGCGGTCGAGCTTAAGTCCTCGCGCAGGCAATGCTCGAGCAGCGCGTAGTCAACGGTATTGCGCGATACGCCGACTCCGATACGGGAGCAGAAGTCTGCGATAGCCGCCGGAGTGTACCCGCGACGGCGAAGTCCGCGCAACGTCGGAAGTCTGGGGTCGTCGTATCCGGTTACCGCTCCCGCCTCCAGCAATCGCCGCATGTACCGCTTGCTGACGACGGTATGCGTTAGGCTTCGGCGGCCGAACTCGATCTGGCGCGGCTTCGCGGGTACGCTGCAATTTTCGATTACCCAGTCGTAGAAGGGACGATGATCCTTGAACTCATCGGAGCACAGCGAGTGAGTAATGCCCTCCAGCGCGTCCTGAATCGGGTGAGCGAAATCATACATTGGGAAGATGCACCACGTCGTTCCCAGACGGTGATGCTCCACGTAGCGAATGCGGAACAGTACGGGGTCGCGGAGGTTGAAGTTCCCGCTTGCGAGGTCGATTTTCGCGCGCAGGGTGTACTTGCCCTCGGGGAACTCGGCGTTGCGCATACGCTTGAACAGGTCGAGCGATTCGTCCGTCGCCCTATCGCGCCATGGACTGATGGCGGGCACGCCGACGGTACCCGCGTTTGCGCGGAACTCCTCCGGCGTTAGCTCGCACACGTAAGCGAGTCCCTTGCGAATCAGCTCCGTTGCGAACTCGTACGTTTGCTCGAAGTAGTCGCTGCCGTAGTACATGCGGTCGCCCCAATCCCAGCCGAGCCAGCGCATGTCCTCGACGATGGCGTCGACGAACTCCGCTTCCTCTTTCGCGGGATTCGTGTCGTCCATGCGCAGATTCGCGAGTCCGCCGTAACGCGTTGCAATCCCGAAGCTAATATTTATCGCGTACGCGTTGCCGATCGTCAGGTAAGCGTTTGGCTCCGGCGGGAACCGGGTATGAACGGTCTGACCCTCGTACCGTCCTCCAATCGCAAGGTCTTCGTCGATTTGAAGTTCGATAAAATTTTTTGCATTTTCCATCTTGCTTTTTCCTCCAGACTAGTGTAGAATAGTATACACCAAAATGCAGAGAATAGCAACAGTATTTTTTGAAGAGTGCTATAATATTCCGCGCCGAGCATTGACGAACTCGCTGCTCGGGAGTAGTGCCGTTTACCGGTTGCGGGATTTTAAGTAATGTCATAAATTTGCGTATTACTTCGGCTGCCTTCCTTGCTGTATACACGGTACAGCGGCGGTCGTTATCATCATACTACAACAAATTTCTGACAGTACCGGATTTCAGGGGTTGCCGTACCTTTCGTCGCGCCCGGCGTGGCGGCCGCTGTGCAGAAATAGCGAAGCAACGCGGAGTTCGGGATAGATCTAACGGAGTATACAATGAACGATGTCATCATTATCGGCGCGGGGCCTGCGGGAGCCGCAGCCGCCCTAACATTGTGTGCGCACGGACGCAGCGTCCTCGTTATCGCCGGAGAACACCGCGACAGCGGACTCTTCAAGGCTAAGCGTATCGACAACTATCCCGGAATGCCCGGAGTTTCCGGCGCGGAGTTGCTTTCGCTAATCGATGCGCAACTTGCCGCTTGCGGAGCGCAAATCGTCCGAGGCGTCGCCGTCAGCGCGGCAAAGCTCAAGTCGTCGCTCATGGTAAGCGTAGGAGCCGACGCGTACAGTGCGCGTGCGCTTATTCTCGCCGTCGGCGCTGTGAGAGGCGCCGCGTTCCCGGGCGAGGAGCAATTGCTCGGGCGAGGCGTTAGCTATTGCGCAGTCTGTGACGGCGCGTTCTACAAGGGGAAACGCGTCGTGGTGCTTGCGATGCGGTCAAACGCCGAGGATGAAGCGGAGACTCTGCGGCGGCTCGGGTGCCTTGTAACCGTGGTCGAACCGAAGGGGAAGTCGATAAAGCTGGAGGGCGAGTCACGGCTTCGCGCCGTGCAAGTCGACGACGATACGCTGGAGGCGGAGTGCGCGTTCATCTTGCGTCCCGCCGTCGCGCCCGACAGCTTGCTGCCGGGGCTCGCCCTCGCCGACGGCGCGATTCAAACCGACCGCGCTTGCCGTACGAATATCGACGCGGTCTACGCAGCCGGTGACTGCGCCGGGAAACCGCTTCAAATCGCTAAAGCCGTCGGAGACGGGCTTATCGCCGCGTTTTCAGTCAACGACGCGCTATCATCTTCTTAATTACGGAGGAAACTATCATGGCAAAAACTATCGTCAATGTAACGCATGACACGATGGAGACGGAGGTCGCGCAGGGCGTCACACTGGTTGATTTCTGGGCGGAGTGGTGCGGTCCGTGCAAAATGGTCGCGCCGGTTCTCGAGGAGCTTTACGAAGACCGCGACGACTTCAAACTCGTCAAGCTTGACGTGGATGCGGAGCCGGAGCTTGCGGAAGCATTCGGCATCCAGGGCATCCCTACGATCATCGCTTTCCGCGACGGCAAGGCGGAGTTTGCCGCCGTCGGGGCTAAACCTCGCGAGTTTTACGAGGAGATGCTCGACCGAGTTCTGGA
>JAITGH010000202.1 GCA_031280855.1 Oscillospiraceae bacterium
GAGGGCGTGTACTTCGCACTAACCGCAGAGGCGAACCTGAACGTCCGCACGCCTGCTGTGTTCCTGCCCGTTGCGACCGCTCACGAACTGGCGCACTCTCGCGGAATCGCCGCCGAGGATCAGGCGAACTTCGCCGCCGTCATCGTGTGCCTGGAAAGCTTCGACCCAACGTTCCGTTACTCCGGCTATCTATCCGGATTTACCGCGCTTGGCAATGCGCTGTCGGAGTCTAATCGAGAGCTTTACCTCGACTGCGTGCAAGAGCTTGGCGAGTCGGCGAGACTCGACATTTCAGACGCGTCCGAGTACTGGAAGCGGTATGAGGACGCGCCCGCCGCAGTCGCCGCCGTCACGGTTTACGACGGGTACCTGAAGTCGAACAATCAGCCGCTCGGGATTCGAACCTACGGTGAGTGCGTTACTCTGTTGGCTGAATGGGTACGTAAAAGTACTTGACAAATGGACAAAAGTGTGGTATAATAGCAGAAGAAGTGTGAGACGGCGGTCTCAAGAGTCCGTGTCGTCGAGCGGACTATAAACAATCTGAACAGAAAGGGCGTACGATCAAGCGACGACTTAATCATACAAGGTAGCAACATGAGCAATTACAACGTTCCGTGGCGGCTGGTGCCGAACCGCGTACGCGGCGCGGGAGGCCGCGAGATCGATAAGCTTCGCGGCGTAGAGCCGCCCGTCGACGACCATAGCGGATCCGAGGCGTGGATCGGATCTACCACTCGCGCCGCCGCTATGGGCGGTACTGACTCGAGCGGCAAACTCAGCACTCAAGGCTGCGCGGAGGTTGACCTTCCCGACGGCAGGCGCGTTTTCCTGTTCGAGGCCATCGCGGAGAACCCGTCGGCCGTACTCGGCGCAAAGCACCTCGAACGCCATGGCGAGAACCTCGGCGTGCTCATCAAGTACCTTGACGCGAAGGAGCCGTACCTGCTGCAAGCGCACCCGACCCGCGCATTCGCCAAGCAGATGTGGGACAGCGACTTCGGCAAGGAGGAAAGCTGGTACATAATCGGGCTGCGCGACGACGTTGAAGAGCCGCCGTTCATTCTGCTCGGCTTCAAAGAGGGCGTAACGCGTGAGCTTGTCGAGAAGTACTACTACGCCGACGACGTTAAGGCGCTCGAGAATCTATGCCATAAGGTCGAGGTCAAAATCGGCGAGACCTATTTCGTAGGCGGCGGAGTACCGCACGCGCTGGGCGCGGGCTGCTTCGTCGTCGAGGTGCAGGAACCCAGCGACATCACGGTCGTACCGTTCCGCATGTCCGCGCTGGCGAAGATGTTCGCGCCTCCGCCTCCGAAGCCCGGTGAGCCCGCGCCTCCGCCGCGCCCTGCGCGTCCGGAACCCGATCCCGAGGCTCAAAAACTGTACGATGAGCGCTCGCTCGGCGCGTTCATCTACGACGGCTGCTCCGAGTCGGAGAATCTGCGCCGCTGGCGAATCCCGCAGAAGACAATCCGCGAGGGCGGATGGGGTAAGGAGTACTACTTGATCGGGCCGGAGCAGACCTCGTACTTCGCGTTCTCACGTCTTGACTTGAACGGCAGCGTCGAGGTACTCAGTCCGGGCGTCCCGAGGGTCGGCATTGTGCTTGAGGGCGCGGGTACGCTCAAGTTCGACGGCGGGACGCTTGAGGTCAAGCGCGGCGACGAGCTGTTCCTGCCATACGACATTCCGGGCTTGACCGCAGAGGGTGAACTCTCACTCGTACTCTGCTACCCGGAAGGTACGCCCGCTCTATGAACGACAACACTTTACTCGAGGTAACCGGGCGAATCTTCAACATCCAGTTCTTCTGCGTGCATGACGGTCCCGGGATCCGCACGACCGTCTTCCTGAAGGGCTGTCCGTTGCGATGCCTGTGGTGCCATAACCCGGAGGGGATCTCACGCGATTTGCACCTGTCGTACAGCGCGACGAAGTGCATACATTGCGGGACGTGCGCGGCGGCGTGCAGTGCGCATTCGCTTGACGCGGAGCATCGGCACGTGCTCGACCGCTCACGCTGTACGCTTCGCGGGGAGTGCGTGAAGGTGTGCCCGACGGAGGCGCTTAGCATCGTCGGCAGGAACGTCACCGTCGGCGAGATCCTCGGCGAGATCGAGCGCGACCGCAAGTTCTATGAGCCGAGCGGCGGCGGTGTCACGTTCTCCGGCGGAGAACCCGCGATGCAGCCGGAGTTCCTGCTCGCGCTCGTCAAGGCGGCAAAGGCGGAGGGCATCAACGTAGCGGTCGAGACCTCCGGACTCGCACCGTTCAGCGTCTACGAGTCGATTCTGCCGTACGTCAACACGTTCCTGTTCGACTATAAGGAGACTAACGAGGCGCGTCACCGCGAGTTCACCGGAGTAAGCAACGAGCTGATCCTCGCGAACCTTCGTAAGCTTCACGATTCCGGCGCGTCGATACTGGTGCGATGTCCGGTAATACCGGGCTTGAACGATCGCGACGAGCACTTCGAGGGGATCGCGAGACTAACGCGAGAGCTTCCGAACCTGATCGGCGCGGAGATCTTGGGATACCACAAACTCGCGGCGTCGAAAAGCGGGCGCATGGGCTTGAGCGTTCAGGATGAGTATGAACCTCCGTCGCCGGAGCTTAAAGCGGAGTGGAACGCGAAGCTGGAGTCCTATGGTGCGCGTATCTATGAGGCGTAATGTCATAAATTTGTGTATTACTTCGTCTGCCTCCCTTGCTGTTTTTCATGCCTCACTTATGCAACGGTGGAGCAGTGAAAAACGATACAGCGGCGGTCGTTATCCTCGTACAACAACAAATTTCTGA
>JAITGH010000102.1 GCA_031280855.1 Oscillospiraceae bacterium
CACTTCGACGTCCGCACGACGCGGTTATGCGATCCGCAAGACGTCAACGACGGAGTTATGACGATCGGGCTGAGCCACTTCTTGCCCGGCGGCGGGTGTGAGTTCGGCTCTAACCTGCTGGAAAGCGTCTACTACATCGTCTCCGGCGAGATGACTCTAACCGTTGAGAATGACGAGGGACTCCAGCAAGTCACCGTGCTGACGAAGGGCGACGCGTTCCACTGCGGAGCCGGTACAAAGAAGTCCGTCGTCAACACGGGGGCGGAGTCCTGCCAAATGCTGGTCGCGCTGGTTAAGAACTAGCCGCGCCGATCCGCTTGGCTCAGCTTCGCGGAGATCAGCTCGACGTTTGCGCGGATGCGCTCACTCGTCGGGTCAAGCGTTAGCGCGGTCTCCGCAAGGCTCAAACTGCGCCCGTACAAGTCAAGCCAATAACTCGCGACCGACGCGACGTCGTACAGCGTCGAGTTCCACGAGTCGCCGGAGTTAATGAACGTCGCGGACTTCGACTCAATCTTGAGTGCGGAGACGCACATCGCCAGCGAGAGCTCCCACTCACCTTGCGATAGTGCGAGCTTCGCAAGCTCCGTGTATGGCTCGCGAAGCTGCGGAGCTTCTGCGATTGCACGGTACCGCCATCGGTACGACTCCAAAAGATTGCCGAGCGCGAGCATCGCGTCCGCCGCGAGTCCGCACGCGGATGCGCGTTCCTCGTCCCAGACGCTTGCGGGATTGTCAAGGTATCGACGCGCCGTCGCCGCGCAGTCGGCGTGCCGACCCGCGTACAGGTACTCCCTGGCAAGGTAGTACTGCATTCGGCTGTCGCCGGGCGACTCCGCCGCGCCAAGCTCGAGAAGCGGCAAGTACCCCGTTCGTGGCTTCGCCGTATCCGGGAAGTGACGCAGTACTGCTCGCGCCGCCGCCGTGCGAACCTCTCGCGAGTCTCCGACGTGCATCAAAACCTCGTGAGTCGGGTAACGCCAGCGATAGTCGGTGCGGGAGTGCGCCTTGTACGTCAGGAATGACGCGCCCTCCGACCCGTCCGGGTTGTGGCAGCATATGTAGTACCCGGCGATCGTGGTCTCACGCGTCCACGCGGACTCCAGCTCCGCCCGCCACCCGCGCTCGAACACTTCGTCCAAGTCGACGCTAACGCATATATCCGCGTCTTCCGGAACATGCGACAGCGCGAGGTTACGCGCTACGTCAAATCGGAACGGCTCCACCGCTTCTTCGTAAACTGTCGCGCCTAAAGTTCGCAGACGCTCCACAGTGCCGTCCGTCGAGCCCGTATCCGTAACGTAAACCCCGTCGGCTTCCGCGACGGAGTCGTACCAGCGTTCGGCGAACTGCTTCTCATTGCGGCAGATCGCGTACACGTAAATCTTCATATCCGCACCTCCTCCGCACAGTGTATGCACGGAGGAGGCGGAGTGTCACGAACCGATTCGCGGGTTAGTTGTCGTCGTCTTCATCGTCGTCGAACTGAGCGTTCAGCCCGGCGTTGCGGAGCGTTTCGCCAACGATGTTCTGAATGTGCTTTGAGAATACGTTTCCGGGAGCGTTGCCGAATCCGGGAGCACCCTTGCCGTAGCGATTCCCGCGCGGCGGTTTCGGAGCGTTGCCGTTCGGGTCGCCGTGAGCATCGCCGCCGTGGATGTGGAACTCGACATTGTTCGGCCTGGTGCGCGGGGACGGAGCCGCCGAGCGGTTGTCCGCGAAAACGCTGTTCTTGCCGAAGAAGTACTCTAACGCGCCGGAAGTCGTGTGATTGCCGAGGAGTTTGTCCATCAGCTCGTCTGTGTCGAGGTCAAGCGGTATCAGCGCGTCGACGAATTGCCGGAACGCGGTAACGCTCGGGGACTCTGCGTTACTTGCGGGTTTGACGTCGTCGTACATGCGCTCGAGGAACGCGATTATGCGCTGGTTGGTAGTCTCTCGAGCTATGATGGTTTGCTGAACTCCCAACACGCTCTCGTTATTATCCGAAGCGGACTTCCACGCGTCGTAGAACTGCGTGATGTACGATGTATCGCTGATGATCGAGTCGATGCGCGACAGGATCTCGGCGACAGTGATGGTTGAAGCGTTCGCGGGCTCGGACGCGGAGTCCGTTGCGGCGTTCGCTGCGTGCTCGGCATTGTAGCCGACGTTGGGGCTGTATGTGTTGTTCTCCACTGAGATGTCCTCCAAAATGAGATCGGGCGAGGCTCTCGCACTTGGCGGACGCGTCAGCATGATTCGGTTGTCGGTTATGAAGCGCGCCCTGCCGTGTTTCACGAGACCTTTAGCTCGTTTAATGTAGGTCGGCTCATATTCGTTACCAAATTCGTCAACAACAGCAACGTTTTTTGCTATGGGTGTCACCCCCTCTGCTGTAACCGTTCGGTTTTCGATATGGCAGAACGTACCGTTAATTGTTATGAGTGTCTCTCCAACGTTCCACTCTGTCATTATACCACACTTTTCCCAGTTTGTCAAGCACAATATATGCGGTTACGCAAAGTTTGTTAAGTTTGCACAATTTTCGCACGTCAATGGCGTTGGATCTTGTGCAAGTCCGACATACTTTCTATAATCGCGAGATAACACTTGACAAATGCGCCAAAGTGTGGTATAATGTCAGTAGTCATGGTTCAGGAGCGAGGACGCGGGATTCCCTTGCGGCAGCAGTGCCGTGCCAAGACCATTTCGGAAGAAAGGACTATGCCATGAAGAAGCTAATCGGAGCAATCGCATTCACCGCCTTCGTTGTTATTCTCTTAGTTAACCCTTACCTGCATTGCCGCGCCGATCGTTATCGCGCTTATCGTGTCATGCGCAAAGGGGAAGTAATAGTGCATTGATTTCGCTCATGGATACAGGCTCAGCCCGACTGCATACAACTATGAAAAAACTGATAAACAAGCTCATACACGACTATTTCGGAGCGCACCTTGACTTGCGCGTCCGGCTGTTCAACGTGCTGGCGGTGGCGGGCGTTTGCAACGGCTTCCTCAGCGGAGTAATCGTGCTGGACGGCGAATCGCCGCTAAGCACGGTCGTCAGTCTTATTTCGGGGTTCGCTTCCGTCGCCATTCTGATCTTCAACGCGCTTACGAAGCGGTACAGGGTCTCGTACATATTCACGATTCTATTCGTGTTTTTCGGGGTATTCCCGATACTGTTCTTTACCAGCAGCGGGGCTTACGGTTCGACCCCATATTTTTTCGTCGTCGCCGTCGCA
>JAITGH010000104.1 GCA_031280855.1 Oscillospiraceae bacterium
GCGTAGGAGTCGATCATCGCTTGAGTGTGCGGCTCATACGTCGGCGGTACGAATGCCGGAGCCTTCTCCACCACCGTCGGGGCTTCCGACGGTTCCCGGTACTTCCCGTTGATCGTGTACCCGAGTTGAGCGAACGGGTACGACTTCTGCGTCGTCTCCGTAGCGGTCTCGACCTTCACTTTCGCTACGCGCCGTAAGAGGTTCACATCGACCACGAGCCCCTTGCCAATCGGAGTATCCACGACGCTGTCAACCAGAGGCGCGTCCTTTTGAAGTTCCTCGTACGCCTCTTCCTCATGCTTAAGGCAGCACATCAGGTTCCCGCACGCGCCGGAGATCTTCACGGGGTTCAACGACAGCGATTGATTCTTCGCCATCTTGACAGAGATCGCCTGAAACTCGGTTAGGAATGTCGAGCAGCAAAACGGACGTCCGCACGGCCCGAGCCCGCCGAGGATTCGCGCTCCGTCGCGGATTCCAATCTGGCGAAGCTCGATCCGCTTATGGAACGTCGACCCGAGGTCGCGCACGAGCTCCCGAAAGTCTACGCGTCCGTCTGCGGTGAAGTGGAACGTGATCTTGGTTCCGTCGAAGCTGAAATCCGCGTCTATCAGCTTCATCTCCAGTCCGTGTTCCGCGACCTTGCGTTTGCAAATCGCCAGCGTCTGACGCTCGGCAAGCCGATAGTTCTCGACTGTTTGCGTGTCTTGCTCGGTCGCTATGCGAATGACATTGCGTAAGGGCGGTACGATCTTATCTTCGTCGATCTCGTATGGGGCGCTATTGCAAAGGGCGTACTCCCAACCTTTGGCGGTATCGACGATAACGGGCATTCCCGGTTTCAGCGGTAAATTGGAGGGTGAAAAGTAGTAGACCTTTCCACGAGTCCTGAATCGAATGTTGACGACCTGGGGCATTTATATCTCTCCTTTGGGATGTGAGCTAGTTAAGCAGGATTGCGGTAAGTCTCACCATCAGCGTGCCCGCCGCATGTCCCGCGCCGATTGACGCCGGAGGGCGGTACAGCTCGGTGAGCGGCAGTATGACCTCAAGCGCGAGCAGACTTTGACGCGCATCTGCGCCCGGCGTTACGGCCGCGTTCGAGAACAAGCGGTACAGCGAGTGCAGCACTGCGCGAAGCTCTGCGGTCGTAAGACCTTTCTCCAGCTTGAGGCACTCGGTTGCCAGTAAACTCGGGTTACGATTCCCGAACGCTTCAAAGATTGCGAGCGCGTTCTTATCTTCGGCGGCTGACGTGCGTTCCGAGCTGATTCGCTCAATCACGCAGCGTGACCGGATGGTCGGCAGGAAATCCTTCACGCGCTTCCCGGTTAGCAGGAATACGACCTTCGACGGAGGTTCCTCCAGAAGTTTCAGGAGCGCGTTGGACGCGGACGCGTTCATGTCCCCGGCGTCACGGATAATGTAAACCTTGTGCGGAGCTTGTACGGGCATTACGGGCGCGGAGTCAATTATGGCTCGAATCACGTCGATGGTCAGCTGCTGCTTGTCCTCGGACTTTGTGACGCGGATTATGTCATAGTGTTCGCCGGTTGACTTCAGAAGCCGACAGTTACGGCACGTGCCGCACGGCGAGCGTCCGTCGGAAGACTCAAGCGGGTCGGAGCATACGGCAAGCGCGGCGTGCATGTTCACGCGGGTTTCGACGGCTGTGTCATCCTCACCGATTATGAGCGTGGCGTGCGACTGAATCCTCATACACCTATATTAACATATTACAAGTGAAAATGCAAACAGTTTTTTTACTTATTTGTGGTTGACTTTCAAGATTGCGTGTGTTATGATGACTGCAGTAATCTACTTAAGGAGGAAGCGGCTGTGCCGAGAGAGGTCAAGCCGCGTACATAACATGGCAGGAGTATTAGACGGACGCGTGGCGATTGTCACGGGGTCAGGTCAAGGGATCGGTCGCGCTATCGCGATGAAGTTCGCGGCAGAGGGCGCGAAGGTTATTACCAACAACACGAAGAAGGGGTCGGTCGCTCTCAACATGGTCAGCGATGAGAAGTACGCCGCGCTTTCCGATGAGCAGAAGAAATGGTATCAGGAGAAGCACGAGCAAGAGCACGGCGACGCGGAGACTACCGCCGCCGCCATCAAAGCCGCCGGAGGCGAGGCTACTCCGTGCTATGCGGATATCACTAAAGAAGCGGACGCGAAGAAACTCGTCGCCGCCGCTATCGACGCTTACGGGCGCGTTGACATCGTGTGCAACGTCGCGGGACGGTTCGGTGTCTCCGACTTCGAGGAGCTTACCGAGGAGATGTGGGACAAGGTCTTTGACGTCAAGCCGAAGGGATACTTCTTCGTGATGAAGCACGCGATCCCGCATATGAAGAAGCAGGGCTACGGACGCATATTGAACTGCGCGAGTCCGGCATTCATGGGCGACGTCATCAAACACGCCGAGTACTGCGCCTCCAACGCCGGAGTCATCGGGCTTACACGCGCCGTCGCGAAAGAGTTCTGGACGAACGGGATTCGCGTCAACACGTTCTGCCCGGCGGCGCGTACCCGTGCCGCGTATGAGATCGAGACGCTGCGACTGCAAGCCGAAAGCGAGGGGAAGAGTCTCTCCGCGCCCGGAACTACGATGTTCTCCTATGAGAGCAACACGCCGCCGGAGAACGTCGCTCCGTTCATCACGTATCTCGCGTCCGAGGCTTCGGAGAAGGTCAGCGGTACTACGTTCATCGTCATTGGGAACATGGTCGCGATGATCCCGGATCCCTCGATGTTCGGCTCGCCGATGATCATGAAGCCGAGCCAAGAGCTTTGGGGCGTTGACGAGGTCGGCAAGGCCGCCGAGGAGAAGTTCTTCGCGAACTATCACTCGATCGCGGATCCCATTACGCCGCCGCCGACGAACTTCGAGGCCGGGACTCCACGCGGCTAGACTACTACATATATACGTTTACGAGGAGAACCCTAACGCATGAAACT
>JAITGH010000116.1 GCA_031280855.1 Oscillospiraceae bacterium
CTCCGCCGGGAGCGCGGCTAACGTGAATTCGAGCGATGCGACGCTAGGCGGCAGTTTACGATTAGCCGTAAAAGAACAGGTGATTCCTACGATTACGATTACATCGCCGAGCGCGGGCGCGCATCTTGCCACGAGTGCTCCGGTGATCAGCTTCAGCATGCGCGATGAGGTCAACGGCTCAGGCGTCAACCTCAGCTCGTTGCAGATCAAGCTTGACGGCGGCGCGGCGATCGCGAGCGGTTCGAACGGCGTCGTTGTAACTCCGGCGATCGACGGCTACGACGTGACGTATACGCCGCAGTCTGCACTGTCCGATGGTGTACATGCCGTGACCATCAACGTTAGCGACAACGACGGCAACGCGGCGGAACAGGTAAGCCGGAGCTTCACGACCTCAACGATTGCTCCGGTGCTTAACATCGCGTCGCCGCAAAACGACTCGATTGGGAACAGCTCGAGTGTGACGCTTCAGGGCGTGACGAACAACGCCGGTGCGGCGAGCCCTGCAACCGTCTCAATTGCCCTCAACGGCGTGGCGCAAGGACTTGTGCCCATCGAGTCCGACGGTTCGTTCAGCCTGAACCTGACGCTTGCGGAGGGCGAGAACACCATTGTGGTCACCGCCACGGATCTGGCGGGCAACTCGAGCATTTCGACGATCACGACCACGCTGGATACGAGCGTCCCACAGTTCACTTCGGTCTCGATCGCGCCGAACCCGGCAAATACGGGCGCGAGCGTGATTATCTCGATCGGGGTGACCTGATGGGAATCGTGTCGATCGAGCCGGGCACGCAGATCGTGTACCTCTCGGGCACGGTCAACGAGGCAGAGGCGGAGTGGCAGTAGCGTGGCGGCGGAGTGTGGAGCGCGGAGGTCACCGCATCCCGGGACGGCGAATATCGAGTCCGCGTTACCGCGTGGGACGCGGCGGGCAACCGCGAAACTTACGATGAGACGTTGTTCTATGGCTTGAATCTTACGTTTAACCGTACTCAGGCGAACGTGGATCGGTACGCTTACCTATCGAGCAAAGGTTGGCACACATTTACGGATTATCGTAATATTTCGCATGTCGGCATGACCGCCTCGGAGCAAGCGGAGTGGCTCGATCCGAAAAGTCACGCGTCGCTCGGAGCGTACAATTTCACCGATTTGAACCGTGTGGAGACCGCCGTCGACTACCTTAAAACTCTGCTGCGCGGATACGGCTACACGATCGCGGCGGTGAGCGTCAAGGTCGATTGGACGATGTCTGACATACCGCGAGCCTCTGATCTGTCGAGGTATCTCGGCAATGTCGAGGCGTTCCGCTACTTCGCGCCGTTCCTAGATAACATGAATCTACCCGGCACGATGAGCGGCTTGACGTGGCAGGGCGCGAACGACATCGAGCGATTCCTCGCACGGATCTACTATTGCATCGGCTTGATGACAAGCGCGTTCATGCTGTGCGGTGAGGTTGTGTGCGGTTACGGAATATCGTAATTTCAACTACATAAGGAGACGATTATGAAAGACGGAATCCCGGGCGGCAATCGAACCAGCCGTTTCATAAAGGGTAATATCCCTACTAATTATTCCGAGTTCGCCGCACAGGTAAACAGCGCGAACGGACTGCCCATTGACTTGGCGCTTAACTCAGCGGTGGGAGCGTGGGCGCAGGTCGGCACACCGCTAAGCAAGGCGACCTTGCTGGCGGACGATACCGCCGCCGCGCTCGGGCTGAGCGGCGATCCAACCGTCAACGACGCGTTCGCCGCGCTGGTCGGTGCGCCGCTGAACGTGCGATGGACGGTGCTGACCCAAAGCGGGACGTGGGTCGCGCCGAGCAATCTCGTCGGTAAGGTATTCGCCCGAGCGTTCGGCGGCGGCGGTCAGGTCATCGGTTCGACAACCGGCTCCGGCGGCAGCGGGTACATGCAGTACGGGTACCTTGACGTTGCGGCGGGCGAGTCCGTGCCGTACACGATTGGCGCGAGCGCGGCGAACGCCTCCGGCACGGCGGGCGGAACGACCTCGATTAAATCTCTGAGCGCGGCGGGCTGCGACCCGCCAAACGGCAGGAATGGGGGCAACGGCGGCGCCGGTGGATGCGGCTCCGGCGGCAATGGCGGCGATGGCGGCAACGGGCAATATGGCGGCGGCGGTGGTGGTGGTGGGAACGGTGGCGGCAGTATCAGCAACAACGGCGGTAACGGCGGCACATACGGCGGTGGCGGCGGCGGTGCCACCGGCTCGAACGGCTTTAACGGCGGAAATGGCGGGCTCGGCGGCACATACGGCGGTTATGGTGGCGGCGGCGGTGGCGGGAATGCGGACAGAACAGCCGGAATTCGCGGCGGTAGTGGCGGCAAGTCAGGAAACGGGAACAATGGCGGCTCTGGCGGGAGCGCAACAACCACGTATTACGGGAACGGCGGTGGCGGCGGCGGAGCCGGTTCCGTCGGGAGTAGCGCTGTATCCGGGCAAACTTACGCACCGGGCAACGGTGGCACAGGGCTTGCCGCGAATTATGAGGTTGAGTACAACTACGAGCTTATGATATTCGCGCCCACGCTGAAGCCCGTCCCGACAGCCAGCGGCGCCGGTGGGAAAGGAGGCAACGCCTCGGGTACCAGCGGTGGAAGCGGGATCGGAGGATTCGGCTACGGCAGCAGCTCGACCGGCTCCGGCGGCAGCGGGTACTTCTCTAACGCGACCTCGGTGTACGGCGGCGGGTGGCTGTCCGGAGCCGCCGACGGCTCCGGAGCGTACTACGGCGGGTTCAGCGCACCCGGCAAGCCCGGCTGCATTTTCCTGCTGTACACGGTCGGCAACTTCGCCTGACTCGACTATCAGATCGGCAAGGAGGTGTATTTATGCCATTTGAACACGCCGTTGTGCTGGTAATCGGCACAATACTGACCACAATCGTAAGCGGAGTTTGCGCGTACATGGTGAAGTCAATCAAGAAGTTTTACTCCGGACAGAAGCTGACGCACGAGGTGTTGTGCTCCGTATTGCGCGGCAATATCGTCCGACTTCACCAGAACTACGGCAAGTCCGAGCATATCCCCAAGGAAATCTTCGACGCGTGCTGCGACTACTACGAGCAGTACAAGAAGCTCGGTGGCAACGGGTTCATCGACAAGATGTTCGACGACCTGAAGCGGCTGAAACTAAGCGAGTGACGCAATCACAGAAAGAGGCTTACCTTGACTATAACAATCGTAATCGCGGTCATTATCGCGCTATTCACGGTATTCGCCGCCAAAAAGTATAGCGCTCTGTTGCCGAGCATCTTGTTTGCACTGATCACGGAGGCAGAGCGAGAGTTCGGCAGCGGTACCGGGCAGCTAAAGCTCGCAATCGTGCTAGAGCGGCTTTCGCCGCTCATACCCGCGTTCATGCGGCCGTTTCTCACAGTCGCAACTCTCGAGCGGCTAATTGAATTTGCGCTCGAGTCCGCGAAACTTAAGTGGACAACGAACCCAAAGCTAATCCATAGTGCATAGCCGCCTCGACGACGCAATAACGTCCGCCCGAAACTACCGGGCGGACGTTATACCACTATCCGAGCTTCGACACTCTGTCAAAGCTTGAAGCGTACGACAAATGCGAACACTCGAAGCTTCGCCGACACTCGGGGTTCGGCTATGGGTAGTTTGGTGGAGATAAGCGGGATCGAACCGCTGACCTCTTGAATGCCATTCAAGCGCTCTCCCAGCTGAGCTATACCCCCACATATAGGTTTAGTATGCGTTCAAAACTTCCGTTCGGGTTACGGCGATCTTGGAACCGGCTTGCCGTGCAGCTCTTCCTCCTACAATAGAGTCAACCTCACAACACCTACATTATAACACATCTTGCGCCGTTTGTCAAGTACTTTTTGCATGAAATCGAAATTTTTTTGACAGACTGGCGGAACAACTTGCCGGCACCGCGAAGTTACCGCACGGCATACCGTCGAATGGCTAAGCCGTGCACTCTTCGCCGCGATTTCGCCGCCGAGCAGAGTCTTCGCGGTTCGGCTGCGACTTACTTCGCGCTTGGAGAACTCGCCGCAAGCTTGATTGGTAAAAGAGCACAAGCGGCCGACGTTCCGGCATATGCCGAGTTGTCGAAATGTGCCAAAAATGTGAATTTTGCAATTTTCCTATTGACAAACTGCAAAACGTGTGTTAGTATGAAGTTACGACAAGGGAGTCGACCTCGACAGAGGCGCGGCTCCCTTGATCTTTTTACTTATAGGGGGAAATATCCATGCACAAGAAGCTCCTCGCGATTGCATTATGTGCAATCATTGCGCTCGTCCCGCTGACCTCGTGTACCGATTCCTCGGCGGATCCGTCCTCAAGCGGAGGCGCGGCCTCGTCATCGGCGGGAACCTCCGCTTCGCCGTCGGCCGGAACCGCTGCCGTAAACTCCGGCGAGACCGTTACCGTTGGGATACTGCACTCGCTTACCGGAGCGATGGCGATCAGCGAGCAATCCGTGGTCGATGCGGAAGTCCTCGCGATCAACGAGATTAACGCCGCCGGAGGCGTGCTTGGCAAACAGATCAGCTTCGTCAAGGAAGACGGAGCTTCCGAGCCATCCGTATTCGCGACAAAAGCGGAGAAACTGCTGGGACAAGACGGAGTCGTCACCGTATTCGGATGCTGGACGTCGTCCTCGCGCAAGGCTGTCAAGTCCGTCTTCGAGGACTACGACGGACTTCTATGGTACCCCGTTCAATACGAGGGTATGGAGCAATCGCCGAACATCATCTACACCGGAGCCGCGCCGAATCAGCAGATCGTGCCGGCGATCGAGTACCTCATCGAACAAGGATACAAGAGCTTCTTTTTACTTGGCTCCGACTACGTATTCCCGCGCACTGCGAATATGATCATTCGCGCTCAAGTTGATGCCGCCGGGTTCAGCGTCGTCGGCGAGGAATACGCGGCCATGGATCAGACCGATTTCTCATCCATCATCGCGAAGATCGAAGCCGCGAAGCCCGACGTTATCGTCAACACGCTTAACGGTACCGGCAACGTCTCGTTCTTCAAGCAGATGTCCGAGAAAGGCTACTCCGCGTCCGACTACATGACGATGTCGTTCTCTATCGCGGAAGAGGAAGTCAGGGCGATCGGCGCGTCGATACTCAAGGATCACATGGTGTCGTGGAACTACTATCAGACGACCTCAACTCCGGAGAATGACGCGTTTGTCGCGGCGTACAAGGCGGCGTACGGAGCAGATCGCGTGACCTCCGATCCGGCGGAAGCCGCGTATGACGCGGTGTATCTGTGGAAAGCGGCGGTCGAGAAAGCGGGAAGTTTCGACGCGGACGCGGTTCTCGCGGCAATCCGTGCGGGAGGTATCTCATTCCAAGCTCCGGAGGGCAAGGTCGAAATCAACCCGGAGAATCAGCACCTCTCGAAGCCCGTCAGAATCGGCGTTATCAATGAGTCAGGACTCATCACGGAAGTCTTCGCGACATCCGGACCTGTTGCGCCGGATCCGTACCTGAAGTCGTACGCGTGGGCGGTCGCGGCGGGAATCCAACCGCTCGAGTAAGAACTTGTTGGCATAGGCTTAAACGAACGGTTGAGCCGGGGTTTGCTCCGGCTCAACCGTCCGACGAGAATCGGAGGTGGTGCGCGATGGCACAGTTCATAAGTGTTTTGTTCAACGGAGTTAGCTTAAGCTCCATCATACTTCTGACGTCGCTGGGGCTTGCGATTACGTTCGGGCTCATGCGGGTCGTTAACATGGCGCATGGTGAGTTCGTAATGCTGGGCGCGTATATGACGTACCTGACGCAGCAAGTATTCCGCAAAGCGGCTCCGCAAGCGATGGGAGACGCGTACATATTCGTTGCGCTAATCGTTGCGTTTGCCGCATCGTTTGCGCTCGGGTGCATCTTGGAAAAGTTGGTAGTATCGAGGCTTTACGGACGAGTCGCCGACAGTTTGCTCGCGACCGTCGGGGTGAGCCTAATCCTGCAACAAGCGGCGCGAAGCGTCTTCGGCGCACAGGGCGTCAACGTCACTGCGCCGACGTTCATGCGCGGAGGATTGTCGGTTGGCGGCGCAACGTTCTCTTACATACGGTTGTTCATATTCGCGCTCGTCGTCGTGACTCTCGCCGGTATGTGGTTCGTAATCAACCGCACGAAGTTCGGTGCGCAGATGAGAGCCGTAATGCAGAACCGTGAAATGGCGCAGTGCATGGGGATCAACTCCCGTCGAATCGACAACGTCACATTTGGAATAGGGTCGGGGATCGCCGGAGTCGCGGGCTGCAGCATCGCGTTGCTCGGTTCAATTGACTCGACGGTCGGGCAGAACTATATCGTGAACTCGTTCGTCGCGGTCGTACTCGGCGGAGTCGGGAAACTGCTGGGCACGATAATCGGATCCGGAATCGTCGGGGTCGCGTCGATCGGAGCGGAGACGTTCGTAAGCTCGAGCATCGCGAAGGCGATCGTGCTGTTCATCATCATCGTATTCCTGCAACGCAAACCGCAGGGACTGTTCACGATCCGCTCACGCGGACTCGACGAGT
>JAITGH010000137.1 GCA_031280855.1 Oscillospiraceae bacterium
GACGAGCCGCTCGGCGCGCTGGATTTGAAGCTGCGCAAGGAGATGCAGCGAGAGCTGAAGCAGCTCCAGCAGCAGATCGGCATCACCTTCGTCTACGTCACTCACGACCAGGAGGAAGCGCTTACGATGAGCGACACCGTCGTGGTAATGAACGGCGGCCGAATCCTCCAGATTGGGAACCCCGTAAGCATATACAACGAACCGATCAACGCATTCGTTGCGGATTTCATCGGTGAGAGCAACATAATCGACGGTTCCATGCCGCGTGACCACGTCGCAAGATTCGCGGGGCTGGAGTTCGAGTGTCTCGACGGCGGCTTCGCGCCGGACGAGCCGGTCGACGTTGTCATTCGCCCGGAAGACATCGAGCTTAAACCGGAGACCGACGCCATGCGTGCCGACGCATACCCGCTGAATGGTGTGGTGCGCTCGATTATCTTCATGGGAGTGCACTATGAGATCACCGTGGAGGATACCGGGGGGATCGAGTGGATGATCCACTCCACCGACCCCGTCGCCCCGGGACAGCGCGTCGGAATGCTGTTGACCCCGGACGATATCCATATTATGCATAAGAGCGACATCCCGCTTGCCTCAGAGCTTCCCGCCGAGGAGGATCCCGAATGAAGCGGATTCGGCGGCTCACCTATGAGGTGGTCAGGCGCGCGCTCGCGGTGCCCTATGTCGTTTGGATGGGGCTTTTCGTAGTCGCGCCGCTGATAATGGTAGTCGTGTACGCGTTCACCGCGTCCGACGGCGCGTTCACACTCGGCAACTTCGAGCACGCCGCAGCCTACGCGCAGGTCTTCGGACGCTCGCTGCTGCTCGCGCTGGTCGCGACGCTGATCTGCCTGGTAATCGGCTATCCGCTCGCGTACGCACTCTCTAAGGAGGGTGCGCGTCTCCGGAAAGTGGTAATGATGCTGATCATGCTGCCGATGTGGATGAACTTCCTGCTTCGCACGTACGCGTGGATGAGTTTGCTGGAGAACACCGGGCTTCTGAACAGCTTCTTCAAGAACATCGGACTGATCGATCTGGTGAACCTCATACGCGGTTGGGTAAGCCCGAGTTCAGAACCGCTGGAGTTCTTCCCGATGATCAACACGCAATTCGCGGTAGTGCTTGGAATGGTGTATAACTATCTCCCGTTCATGGTGCTGCCGATTTACTCCGTGATCATCAAGATCGAGCCGAGCGTCATCGAGGCGGCGCAGGATCTGGGCGCGGACGGTCGGAGAGTCTTCTCTCGAGTTGTATTCCCGTTGAGCCTGCCCGGCGTGCTTTCCGGCGTAACGATGACCTTCGTACCCAGCGTAAGCACGTTCGTAATCAACCGCTTACTCGGCGGCAGTAAGAGTATGCTGCTCGGCGACTTGATCGAGATGCAGTTCCTCGGAAGCGCGTATAACCCGCAGTTGGGAAGCGCGATCAGCTTGATCATGATGGTGCTGATCCTCGTGCTGATGCAGGTTATGAACACGTTCGGCGGCGGCGATGAGGAAGCCTCACTGCTGTAGACTTACGAACGTCATGGCGCACTATAAATCGGTATACAACGAGAGGTAACGACATGAGGAAGACGCGGATCCCGGGACGAGTTCTTACGATACTCGCTTTCGTATTCCTGTACATGCCAATAGTGGTGCTGGTGGTGTACTCGTTCAACTCCGGCAAGTCGCGAAGCATCTGGACAGGCTTCACGCTTGACTGGTATAAGCAGCTGCTCAGCAACCGCATGATCCTGAACTCGCTGTGGATAACGCTGCTGGTATCCGTGATTGCGGCACTGGTCGCGACGGTCGCGGGAACGTTTTCAGCGGTCGGACTGTTTAACCTCAAGAAGCGCGTACGCGCAGTTCTGCTCGGGATCAACCAGATCCCCGTTATCAACGCCGACATCATCACCGGAGTCTCGATGATGATACTATTCGTTAGTGCAAGGTCGGTGCTTGGGTTTAAGCTCGGGTTCGGTACTCTGTTGATCGCCCACATCACGTTCAACATACCGTACGTAATACTAAGCGTGATGCCGAAGCTGTACCAGCTTGACAATAACTTGTTCGAGGCCGCGCAAGACCTTGGAGCGACGTGGATTCAGGCGTTCTACAAGGTCATACTGCCGGAGATCCGCCCGGGGATCGTCAACGGACTGCTAATCGCGTTTACCATGTCGATTGACGATTTCGTGATCAGCTACTTTACCGCCGGGAATAGTACGCAAACCCTGAGCATGACTATCTACGCGATGACGCGCCGCCGAATCAGCCCGGAGATTAACGCGATCAGTACGCTAATGTTTGCGGTTGTGCTTACGCTCTTACTGGTGGTGAACGTCCGTCAAATGCGCGAGAGCGCTAAGCGTTTACCGTAGATTCGCGCATATTCCGCTCCGATTTGAGCATACTAGCGGTAGCGAACCGATTAACAATTTCGGAGGTGCTACCAATGAACAAGCAACATCAGCCGCTTAGCGGCATCAGCTGCTCGGTTTCCAATTGCATCCACTACACGCAAGGCAAGTGTGAGGCGAATCACATCAACGTGCAAGGCACAAGCGCGGGTGAGCGCACGCCCGTCAGTTCCAAGCAAGAGACCCGTTGCGACACGTTCTCCGGCAAGTAGTTTCACCGGAGCGTAACTCACGGCGTTGCAACTAAACGGCGGCTTACCTCACGGCGTATCAGCTGAAACGGCTGCGGAACGCCCGCGCAATCGGCATAGGCGAACGCGCCCGGTCGATTGCGTGGGGTACATAGCTCGAAGCCCGCGTTCCGATTGTACCGCGTGGCGTGCGTTACCGATTGTACCGCGTGAGGAACTGGCGAGTGCGCTCGTGAGTCGCGCCGCCGAATAGAGCTTCCGCGCTGCCTTGCTCGACGATTGCGCCCTCGTCCATGAACACCACGTTGTCCGCGACCTCCCGTGCGAACGCCATCTCGTGCGTTACGATGACCATCGTGGTATCCTCGTCCGCGAGGCTTCGAATGATCTTCAGCACCTCGCCGGTAAGCTCGGGGTCGAGTGCGCTCGTCGGCTCGTCGAAGAACAGGATCTCCGGCGAGAGCGCCATCGCTCGAGCGATTGAGACGCGTTGCTGCTGGCCGCCGCTGAGCTGATACGGGTACGCGTTCGACTTGTCGCTAAGCCCCATCTTCGACAGCAGCGCCAGTGCGCGAGCCTCTGCCTCCGATTTCGACAGCTTCAGAACACTGACAGGCGCCTCCATCAAGTTGCGCAACACGCTGTAGTGCGGGAATAGGTTGAAGTTCTGAAATACCAGCCCGACCTTGAGCCGAATTCGGCGAAGCGCGGACTTGTCCGCATAGCGAACCGCGCCGCTCGAGTCCGTCGCAACCATCGTCTCGCCGTCGACCTCGATCGCTCCGCCGTCGATTGTCTCGAACTGCGTTACGCATCTCAATAGTGTGCTCTTCCCGGAACCGCTGGGTCCGATTATGGCAAGCGCTTCGCCTTTACGCACAGTCAGTGAGATCCCGCAAAGCACCTCATGCGCACCAAATGACTTGCGTATTCCGGACACCGTCAGTATCTCTCGCAATCTCGGTAACCTCCTTCTCATCGGTGGTGCGGTGACCCGCAATCGGGTGGACGACGCTCCGCCTATTGGTAGTAGCTCAACCGACGTTCCGCGAAGCGGAACGCTTGCTCGACCACCGAGTTCATCGCAAGATAGAACGCGCCCGCGACGATGAACGGAGCCGCGCTAACGCTGCCCGACGCGGCTTTCTTCGCGACGTCGAACATCTCTGACACCGCGATCACGTTCGCAAGCGCGGTATCCTTGACCAGCGTCATGAACTCGTTACCCATCGGCGGAGTCACGCGCTTCAACACTTGCGGCAGCACGATTTTAAGGAACGTTTGCGAGCGCGTGAGCCCGAGTGCCTCCGCCGCCTCGCGCTGACCGATCGGGATGCTCTCGATCCCGCCGCGATAGATCTCCGCGAAGTACGCCGCATAGTTTAAGCCGAACGCGACGACCGCCATCGTGAACCGATCCGCGCCGCGTATCCCGAATATGTAGTACGGTCCGAAGTAGAAGAAGAACAGTTGCAACATTAGCGGCGTGCCGCGCATGATCAGCAGGTACGCCCGAACCGAATTCCGCACCACCGGGTTGCGTGACATGCGTCCCGCAGATATTACCAGTCCAAGCGGCAACGTGATCGCCAGCGTGAGCCCGAACAGGCTCAGCGACGTCCCCATGCCGCGTACCATAGAGCGCAGCAGTAACGGATAATCGATCCCGTGCATCTATGCGCGTTCTGCCAGCACGGTCATGACGCCGCCGCAGACCATCCCGTCTTCCTCTGCCGCGTCCGTCATGTCGACCTCGAACAGTCCCCAGCCGGAGCCGCTGCTAAGCACTTGGCGAGAGTACCGCGCAACGTCCGCTTCCGCGCAACCGCCGCCAATCGTGCCGTACGTCCTGCCATCAGCGTACACCAGCATTTGCGCACCTTCCTCACGCGGGGTAGAGCCGTCCGTCTCCACGATCGTGATCATCGCGCAGGACTCGCAATCCCTTGCAAGCTGTGCGGCAAGCGTCGGGTCGACTGCGAACGTACCGTGATAGTGCCCGCGAGAGTCCGCGCTCCGCTTGCGCTCGATGACTTCCGCGAGTATCGACACGGCGATCTCCTCCGGAGTAATCGCGCCAATCTTAAGTCCGATGGGGGAGTGCAGGCGTGCCAGCCGCTCCGCGTCATAACCCTCGTCCGCGACTTGCTTACGCACGATTGCGACGCGCCGCCCGGATCCGATCATCCCCATGTAGAACGGCTCCGACTCGCTCGACAGCACCCAACGCAGACACTCGCCGTCATGCTTGTGACCTCGCGTTACGATGACGACGTAGTCGCGGTCGGTTAGAGTGATGTGCTCCGCGATCTTGTCGAATCCGTCGCATATGACCTGCGCGTTGGGGAATCGAGCCGAGTGCGCGAACGCGGGGCGATCGTCGTATACGACTACGTCGAACCCGACAAGTTTCGCGATCGAGCTTACCGGGATCGCGATGTGACCTCCGCCGAACACGATCAATCGCGGCGTGGATGCGTAGAACGCCGCCATTCCGGCTCGCCGACCGTCGTCCGAGACCTCGAACTCGCACCGAACTCCGGCGCCTCGCTCAATGCGCCGCCGAATCGAGTCGGTATCGTATTCGCTCACCACGGTGAACTCGACTCCCGCCGCGATTAGCTCCGCGACTTCCTTGTAATGCTCCACAATGTTCCTCCTATTGCTTTCGCAATTATACGACAAGGGCTTGCCCTGACTACTGACATTATACCACAAGGGCACAGCCCTTGACCTCCGCCGCGCCGGGCGATTTCGGGCTCGCCCTGATGGCGACCCGAAATCGTGCGGTAACCGCACCACTGCCCGCAAGCGCTTACTTCCACTGACATTATACCACAA
>JAITGH010000149.1 GCA_031280855.1 Oscillospiraceae bacterium
CTCTGTCCGTCAGCGGCTTCAACGCCGTCTCATTCGTATTCCGAGGCTTCCTGCCGCGCAAGAAGGGGCAGCTTGCGAAAGTTTTGTCCGCGACGCTGTTCGAGCCCAGCCCGATCACCATCTTCTACGAGTCGCCGATGCGCATCGACTCGACCGTCGCCGCGATGGCGGACAATATCCCCGACAGCAGGCTTTGCCTGTGCAACGATCTGACGAAGCCGCACGAGCGTATCTACCGCGGCGCGCCCGCCGCCGTGCTTACCGCGCTGCGCTCTAACCCCAACGCGTCCAAGGGCGAGTACACTATCGTGCTTGCACGCAATAACATCAAACCTGAGGAGAGAGACTCAAATGAACACTACGATAACGATTAGGGACGTGCTCGATTTCCTGGACTCCAAGGCGCCCGTTAGTATGAAGCTTCCGAATGACAACGTCGGACTTCTCGTCGGCGACGGCTCCGACGTCTGCAATCGCGTAATGCTGTCGCTGGACATAACGCCCGAAGTCGTGCGTGAGGCAGCAGAGTACGGAGCGCAGCTGATCGTTTCGCACCATCCCGTCATTCGCTCCGGCTTGACCAGCGTCACGTCGGACTCGAGCGAAGTCGTCTGGAGGCTCGGTGACTTCAAGATCGCGGCGATCTGTATGCACACGAACCTCGACGCCGCTTTCGGAGGCGTGAATGACGAGCTGGCTCGAGTCCTCGGGCTTGCAGACTATGAGCACAACTACGGCGGTAACGACCATATCGGGAGAGTCGGTACGCTACCCGATCCGATTGCGCTGCCCGATTTTGCGATGCGCGTCAAGCTCGCGCTTAACGCGAACGGGGTGCGCTACTATGACGCGGGAGTTCCGGCGCAACGCGTCATGGTGTGCGGAGGTTCCGGCGCGGATTACTGCGACCCTGCGGTTATTCGGCGGCTCGGGTTCGACACGCTGGTCAGCGCGGACTTCAAGCACGGCACTTGGCTCACTGCGAAGCAGTACGGCGTGAACGCGATCGACGCGGGGCACTACTCCACCGAGAACGTCGTGATCCCGGTACTTCGTTCATGGCTTATCGGGGAATTCCCGTCGCTGGAGATCTTGATTTCCGAGAAGCACGTACAAATCGAGCAATACGCATAGTATGTATAGCGGAATACTGCCGGTTAACAAGCCGGAGGGCTGGACGAGCCACGACGTTGTCGCGAAGCTTCGCGGAGTGCTCAAGGAACGCCGTATCGGGCATGGCGGAACGCTCGACCCTATCGCGACGGGGGTGCTGGTACTTTTCGTCGGAGCGGCGACGAAGCTCGTTTCCGCTCACGAGTCCGATGATAAGGCGTACATCGCGGGTTTGAGGCTTGGCGTGACGTCCAACACTTACGACATAACGGGTGAGTTGACAGTGCGGGAGTCCGCGTCCGCCGTCACGCGGGAGCGGCTCGAGTCCGCGCTTCTCGGCTTTCGCGGTGAGCTGGAGCAACTGCCGCCGATGTACTCCGCCGTCAAGGTGAAAGGCAAAAAGCTTTACGAGTATGCGCGAAAGGGTCAGGACGTTCAGCGGACTCCGCGCCCCGTTACCATTTCGCGGCTTGAGGTCATCGACGGCTCCGCCGCCGATTGGACTCTAGCGGTCGAGTGCTCCAAGGGTACGTATGTACGCTCGCTATGCCATGAGATCGGCGAGACGCTCGGGGTTGGAGGCGTGATGTCCTCGCTTGTCCGCACGCGCTCCGGCGAATTCACACTCGCGCAATGCCATACAATAGAGGAGATAATCGAAAGTGCGAAAGACGGTCATTGCCCTTGGCTTCTTTGACGGCATCCACCTCGGTCACGCGGCGCTGCTGCGCCGTACATCAGACGTTGCAACCGCAATCGGAGCGGAGCCCGCTATGCTCACGTTCGACACTCACCCGGACGAGCTGATCGGGGACGTCGTCATACCGTTGCTGACCTCTCAGGAAGAGCGCGCCGCGATAGTTCAAGAGGAGTTTGGGATCCGGACGATGATCTCGCTGCGTTTCGATGAAGAGCTGCGCAACATGGAATGGGAGGCGTTCGCGGATCGGCTGATCGCGGATTTCGGCGCGAGCCACTTCGTTGTAGGGCACGACTTCCGATTCGGACGCTCGGCGTACGGGAACTCTGCAAAACTGATGGCGCATTGTGCTCGGCTCGGGATTGGTTGCGACGTGATCCCGGCGGTTACCTTGGACGGAATCACGGTAAGCTCGACCTACATTCGCGCACTGCTAATCGACGGTCAGGCGGAGCGAGCGGTGCGCTTCATCGGGCGGCCGCACAGGCTTACGGACACGGTGCGGTTCGGCTATCGGCTTGGTAGAACGATTGGAGCGCCGACGATTAATATGAAGTTCGAGCCGGGAGTGCTGATTCCCAAGCACGGAGTCTATGCCTCGCGGCTTCGGATCGAGGACGATCCGTCGACGTACTTCGCCGCGACGAACATCGGCAGACGGCTCACTGTCGCGGATACCTCCGACGTTACGGTCGAAAGCTTCATTCTCGATTTTGACCGCATCGTTTATGGTAAACGCGTAACGCTGGAGTTCCTGCGATTCCTGCGTCCGGAGTTGAAGTTTGACTCACTGGACGCGTTGAAGGCTCAAATCGCTGCGGACGTGGACGCGGTGCGGCTCGCCGCTGTCTAACCTACAGGTCTATTATACCACATTTTGGTGCGAATGTCAAGTGAATTTATTGTGAACAAGCTTCACGGTTATGGTGTAATATTTACTTCATCAACGGGAAATAAAAGCTTGACAAGTGCGGGAGTATGTGATATACTGTAGGCAAGCTTGGGGAACACGGGTGAGAATCCCGGACTATCCCGGTAACCGTGATATTCGCGCACGAGGTGCGGGTTAAGTCGGGTTACCAAGCGAACCCCCTACCGTAACGCTCTGCTGTGGACGGAGCGCGGTTCGCGTTGGCGCACCGTGTTCCCTGCCGCATAGCGACGGGGGACACTTCACACATCAGGAGGCGCACAATATGCGCAAACTACTTCCCATCATACTGACGGCAATCATAGCACTTACGCTGATTGCAGGCTGTACCGACTCCGGCACCGCCGACCCATCCG
>JAITGH010000193.1 GCA_031280855.1 Oscillospiraceae bacterium
CACGAGATCTTCTCGATGTTAATCAGGTCAGCGATCGACGCCGCAGCGACGGTCGGACGAGCGACGTCGGCGGCTCGGACGACCGGCGCGTCCAGCGGCTCCTCCTCCGTCGGCAGACATCCCGTAAGTACCAATAACGCTATCGTAGCCGCTGTCAGCGTCCACATTCTTTTCAAAATGTTCATACATACAGTATAAACCATACAAGCACATAATGTCAAGACATATTTACTTGCTTTTTTGTAAACTTTCTGTTATACTGATTACGTTAATCGCAATAACGCGCAACTAACCGATAATTACCGGAGGTAAGATGAATGAACGTAAGTCTGACAGGGTTGGAGTCCTTTGTAACACTTCAGGAGATAGCGTATTGGCGAGAGAAATCACAGGCGGCGCTTGAGACGCTGCTGGACGGCTCCGGGCGAGGCGGTGAGATGACCGGCTGGCTGAATCCGTCCACGGCGGATGCTGAGATTAGCGAGCAGTACGCGGCTCGGCTTCGTGAGCGCTCCGATGTTGTCCTGGTGTGCGGAATCGGCGGCTCATACCTTGGTGCGAAAGCGGTCGCGGAGATGCTGGAGCTTGAGCCGGGCAGGCTCGAGTTCGTCGGCAACACTTTGTCCGGCGGGTATAACTCGCGCATTTTGAGGTCGCTGGAGGGTCGCGACTTCTCCATCGTGGTAATCTCGAAATCCGGTACGACGACGGAGCCCGCAGTCGGGTTCCGCATCTTCGAGGAGTTGCTGCGATCGCGGTACGGAACCGATGCGGCGAAGCGAGTCGTCGCGGTGACGAACCCCGGTAAGGGCGCGCTCCGCGCCATATGCGAATCGCGAGGCTATCCGATGCTTACGATCCCGGACGACGTGGGCGGGCGGTACTCGGTCTTCACTCCGGCGGGATTGCTCCCTCTCGCGGCGGCGGGAGCGAGTGTTACGGCGCTGATACGCGGCGCTCGGCGTAGCCGTGAGCAGAACCTAGAGAACGCGGTAACCTATGCGACAGCTCGCCGGGCGTTGTACGCGTCGGGCAAGCAGCTCGAGGTGCTCAGCGTTTGGGAGCCAAGTCTACGCTGGCTTGGAGAGTGGTATAAGCAGCTGTTCGGCGAATCGGAAGGCAAGGACGGAATCGGGATCTTCCCCGTAAGCCTGGAGATGACCGCAGACTTACACTCGATGGGGCAGTACATGCAAGACGGAGTGCGCAATATGTTCGAGACATTCCTGTGGACGCAATCGACTGCGGCTATTGCGGTTCCGGCGACTGCTGACGACTTCGACGGGTTCAACCGCATTGCCGGGCTTCGGCTTGACGCGCTGAATCGCATGGCGTTCGACGCTACGATGGCGGCTCACATCGAGGGCGGCGTACCCGCAATCAAGCTGGAAATCGACGCCATGACTGCTGAGACGGTCGGCGAGTTCCTGATGTTCCTGATGCTAAGCTGCGGAATCTCCGGCTACGCCTCCGGAGTGAACCCGTTCGACCAGCCCGGCGTTGAGAACTACAAGTCGAAGCTCCGCCAACTTATGTAGCTCTCGCGAAGCTCCGCCGGGTTATGTCGCTCGAGCTCGACTCCCGAGATTCCGGCTGAAATCTCGGGAGTCAATGCGCTGAACCACGCGGCATCGCTACCGTGAAGTGTACAACCGCGCAAGCGGAATCGCACTCGCGCTGACGGCGATCTTTACCGCATCGCCCGGTATGAACGGTACGACGCACAGCGTCAGCGCGGAGGTTAGTCCGGCTCCGGTCACGCGCATGAACCACGCGGTTCCCATCGCGTACAGCACTGCCGTTCCCACAACCATGCCTACGACGCGAAGCTTGAGCCCGCCGCGCTCCGCGAACGTTCCCGCAATGAACGCTAACGGCACGTAGCCGAGTATATAGCCTCCGGTCGGACCGACAAGTTTCGAAAGCCCCGCGCCGAATCCCGAGAATACCGGCAATCCGAGCGCTCCGCACAGTATGTACACGGCGGTCGCAAGTGCCGCGAGCCGTCCGCCCAGCGCGGTCGCCGCAAGGTATATGACAAGCGTCGCAAGCGACAGCGGTACCGGGCCGATCGGCACGCTAAGCGGTGCGGCGACGCACATCAGCGCGGCAAACAGCGCGGTATGCGTAAGTTTTCTTATGTCAAGCTTCATGGTTGAATGTTATCTCCCCACTTGTTAAAGTTTTCGTAATACCGTCCGAGAATCTTACGATAAGCCGGAACTCGTCATCGATTCCTTCGACGCGAACTTGCACGCGCTGACCGCCAAACGCGGCGATCACGTCGCGCCCGATCAGAACGGATAGCTCGCGAAACCTGCGTACGGTGAACTCGTGAGTGCTGCTCAGGAAGCGCGTTACAACGTCCGCGACTAGGCGCTCCCGCACGCCGTCAATTGGTGAGCCCGCGATCGAGCCTGCGTTTGGCAGTCCCGGATACTCCGTGCGAAATACGTTCAGCCCAATCCCGAGAACATAGAACCCCGGGAACGCCTCCACGAGAATCCCGCCGACCTTCTTGCCGCCGATGATCAGGTCGTTCGGCCATTTGATCCCGCAACTCAAGGCGAACGTCTCCGCGATCGCGTCCGCCGCCGCAACGGCGGCTCTCGCAGTTACGCCGAAGTCCGCAGCCTCGCGCACCAGTAACGAGAAATACGCGCCGGAGTCAGGGCTGTAGAACTCCCGGCCTCGAGATCCGTAGCCGGAGGTCTGCCGAGCCGCCGCGAGCAGCGTCAGCGACTTCGCGCCGTCTCGAGCCTGTCGGATCAACTCGCGATTCGTGGACTCGATCGAGTCGTACGCTTGCACGGCTACGCCGAGCGGCTCGAGCCGCGCCGTGAGTTCAGCCGCGTTCATGTCAGCGCGAACGTGATCTCGGCCGTGCAAACCGTCTCGCCGCCGACTTTCGCGGTCGCCTCGGCGATTCCGAAGCTTGCAAGCCGACGCGTGACGCGGCATTCCAGCTCCAGCACGTCGCCGGGAATCACGGGCTTAGAGAACTTCGCATTCTTTATCCCGGCAAGCATGGCAAGCCGTCCCGAGCTCTCCGGTTCCGTCAGCAGCGCGATTGCGCCCGTCTGCGCGAGAGCCTCGACGATCAGTACGCCCGGCATAACGCTGCGCTCCGGGAAATGCCCGGAGAAATGCGGCTCGTTAACCGTGACGCACTTGATCGCCTGCGCCCACTTGCCGGACTCGTAGTCCGTGACGCGGTCGATTAGTAAGAATGGATAGCGGTGTGGTATGATATCGCGGATTTGTTCTGATGAAAGGGTCATGAGTGGGTCTCCTCACGAGTGAAAATGATAGCGGCGTTATGCCCGCCAAAACCGAGGGAGATCGACATCGCGGCGGACAACGCGGCTTCGCACCCGACGTTCGGGGTTACGTCGAGGTCGCACTCCGGATCCTGCGTACGCAGGTGGATTGTCGCGGGTATGAAGCCGTCGCGAAGCGCGTTAACGCAGACGATTGCCTCGACCGCGCCTGCCGCGCCTAACAGATGACCCGTCATCGACTTCGTGGAGCTTATCGCGACCGAGCCGGCCGCATCGCCGAACGCCAGTTTGATCGCGGCGGTTTCGATCTTGTCGTTCAATAGAGTCGAGGTGCCGTGAGCGTTGATGTAGCCGACGTTTGACGCTTCAAGCGCGGCGTCCGAAAGCGCGTCGGTTATCGCTCGCGCCGCCGAGGCTCCGCTCGGCTCCGGAGCCGTGATGTGGTACGCGTCGCAGGACGCGCCATAGCCGCTAAGCTCCGCCAGTATCACCGCGCCGCGCCGAATCGCGTGCTCACGCTCCTCGAGGATTAGTACGGCGGCGCCCTCGCCCAGTACGAATCCGCTGCGCTCCGCGTCAAACGGTATACTGGCGCGAGCCGGATCTCCGCCCTCGTGCAGTGCCTTCATCGAGGTGAATCCGCCGATCGTAAGCGGCGTCACACACGCCTCCGTACCGCCGCACATCATCACGTCGGCGTAGCCGTGGCGAATCATGCGCAGCGAGTCGCCAATCGCGTTCGTCCCGCCCGCGCACGCGGTTACCACGGACGAGCAATAGCCGCCGAATCCGGTCTCGATCGCCAGTTGCCCTGCCGCCATGTTCACAATCGACTGTGGGATGAAGTAGGGCCATACGCGGTCGAACCCGCGCTCCAGCCCGCGCCCTTGCTCCCGCGTTATCGTGCTCAGCCCGCCGACTCCTGAAGAGATCAACGTACCGCAACGCGTCATATCCGTATTCGTGCGAGTAATACCGCTCATCGCGAGCGCCTCGCGTCCCGCCGCGATCGCGAGGAACACGTAGCGCTCGGTACGCTTCGACTCAGCGGCGGATAGGTAGTCGAGCACATCGACGTCGACCTCCGCCGCCAGGCTTACTTTCTGCGCAGACGCGTCGAATGCGCGAATCGGAGCGATCCCGCAGACTCCGGACTTGATATTGTTCCGGAACGTAGCGGAGTCGTTCCCAAGCGGCGTAATCGCGCCCATTCCGGTGACTACTACTTTACGGTTTTCCATGGTGTAACCTCACATTCTCATGCCGCCGTTGACGCCTATCACTTGCCCGGTTATGTACGCCGCGAGATCGGAGCATAGGAACGCGGCAAGCTCTGCAACGTCGGACGGTGAGCCGAATCGCCCGAGCGGAATCGCCCCCATCATCGCAGTCTTCACCTCGTCGGAGAGTCCTGCGGTCATGTCCGTCTCGATATACCCGGGGGCGATCGCGTTAACGGTTATCCCGCGAGGGGCAAGCTCTAAAGCGGCGGACTTCGTCAATCCGATAACGCCCGACTTCGACGCCGCGTAGTTCGCTTGACCCGCGTTGCCGCTTTGCCCGACAACGCTGGAGATATTCACGATCCGACCGTAGCGAGCCTTCATCATCGCTCGGCTTGCCAGCTTCACGCAGTTGAACGCGCCGCGCAGATTGACCGCGATCACGCGGTCGAAGTCGTCCACGCTCATGCGCATCAGCAGGTTGTCGCGAGTAATCCCGGCGTTGTTGATTAGGAGCATTGCCGAGCCGAAGTGCGACTCGCACTCGGCAAACAGCCGCTTGCACTGCGACTCGTCGGAGACGTCGGCTTGCACGGCGATCGAGCCGGGGCAGAGTTCACGCGTGCGCTCCGCCTCAACGGCGTTGCCTGCGTAGTTGACGACGACCCGTGCGCCAAGCTCGGCAAGCTTAACGCAGATTGCGCGACCGATACCGCGACCGGCTCCTGTGACAATCGCAACTTGGTTCTCAAGGTTCATGAACGTGCCTCCTTAAGAGTAGTGACGGCGGAGCGAAGATCCTCGACGGTCTCGATGGCGAGAGTACTCGCGCTCGGCAGCGTCTTCTTGACGAAGCCACTAAGCACGCTTCCCGGGCCGATCTCTGCAAACGTGGTCACGCCGAGTTCGGCGAGAGTGCGCAACCCGACCTCGAACCGCACTGGCGACATCACTTGCCGCGTCAGCAATGGCTTCACGTCCGCAGCGGGCTCTACCGCCTCGCCCGTGACGTTGGTAACGACGGGGAACCTCGCGGAGCTGAAGCGCCATGGCTGCATGTATTGCTCGAGCTTGTCTGAGGCCGCTCGCATCAGCGGCGTGTGGAACGGACCGCCGACGTTAAGCGGCATACACCGCCGTGCGCCAAGCTCGAGCGCAAGGCTCTCCGCACGCTCCACATCGGCGCGAAGCCCGCCGATCACCGTTTGCCCCGGGCAATTGTAGTTACAGCACCAGACGTCGCCCTCGACTTGCGTTACCGCACGTTCGACAAGCTCGGCGTCAGACGTGAGCACCGCGCTCATCTTGAAGTCCACCCCGCGTGAGCACTCCGCCATCGCGGAACCTCGAAACGCCAGCAGGTCGAGCATCTCGCGCCAATCGAATACTCCGGCAGAGTGCAGCGCGGAGTACTCGCCAAGCGACAATCCCATCGCGAAGTCGGGCGTAACGCCCTCAAGCGCGAGTACACGCGTCACTGCGGCGGCGAACGCTCCCATCGCAGGTTGAGTGTTCTCGGTAAGCGAGAGTTCCGAAAGCTCCGCATCGAAGCACAGCCGCTTCAAATCCGATCCGAGCGGCGAGTAGTCGAAGATCTCCTGAACCTCGGGGAACGCGGCGTACAAGTCGCGCCCCATTCCCGGTTTCTGACTGCCTTGCCCGGCGTAAAGAAATGCAATCGCCATTCTAGCCCTCCGAAAGCGCAGGGTGACGCGAGACCGCGCTTGCGGCGGCTACGCAGTCCGCGTAAAGCTCACGCAGAATCTCCGCCGCCGGTTTGATCTCACCAAGCATACCCGCGACTTGACCCGCCATAAGGCTGCCGCGCTTTACGTCGCCATCGTACACCGCTCGTCTCAGCGATCCGAGCGTAAACGTCTCCAGTTCCTCCGCTGACGCTCCGGATTTCTCGAGCTTGAGGTACTCGATCGACATCTGGTTACGCAGGATCCGCACGGGTACACCCGCACTTCGGCCGGTGACGACGGTGTCGTTATCCTTCGCCTTGAGAATCGCGTCCTTGTAGTTCGCGTGGATCGGGCACTCGAGCGAGCGCAGCAGAGTCGTGCCGATCTGGACTCCGCACGCGCCAAGCGTGAGCGCGGCGAGCATCTGCGCTCCGGACGCGATCCCTCCGGCGGCGATTACGGGAATCTTGACGGCAGAGACGATCTGCGGTACGAGCGCCATCGTGGTAAGCTCCCCGATGTGGCCGCCGGATTCGCAGCCCTCGGCGATGACGGCGTCCGCGCCGAAGCTCTCCACCCGGCGCGCAATCGCAGATGCGGATACGACCGGGAATACGAGCGCTCCCGCATCCTTCCACGCCGGCATGTACTTCCCGGGCAATCCCGCGCCCGTCGTGATTACCGCGACGCGTTCCTCCGTCAGGATTTCCGCGATTTCGTCCGCTGCGGGGTGCATGAGCATCAAGTTCACCCCGAACGGCTTCGACGTCAGTGAGCGCGCCGTGCGGATCTGCTCACGTATCGCGTCCGGAGAGTAGCCGCCCGTCGCGATCAGCCCGAGCGCACCCGCGTTCGAGATCGCCGCCGCGAACTCACCCGTCGCGATGTTCGCCATGCCGCCCTGTATGATCGGGTAGTCTATGCCTACAAGTTTCCGAAGATCGGTCATTGGGTCGCCTCCTTAAATGAGTATTCATGTATGGATTGTCAGCGCGAAGCTTTCACCGACTCGCGAGATTCCCGGGTAAACATAGCGGTTGCGTATGTCATGCCTGCGCCGAACGCGGATAGCACGACGCGGTCGCCCGTGCGAATCTTCCCGGCACGGAAGAGTTCGTCAAGCGCGAGAGCACACGTCGCGCTTGAGGTATTGCCGTGCTCCGCGATGTTGATGATACAGCGGTCGGGCGAAGCCCCGATCTTCCGCACGATGCCGTCGATGATACGGCTGTTCGCCTGATGGAAGATGAACTGATCGACGTCGCCGACGGAGCACTGCGCTCGCGCCAGCGTACGCTTGACGCTTTCGGCGCACGTCTCGATCGCGAAGCGGAAGACTTCCGCGCCGTTCATCGAGAGCGCGGCGGGTCGGGAGTCTGATTCCCGCGATACGAACGGATTGTTGCATAAGTATTGCGCTCGGCACGCGAGAAGCTCCGTATTGCCGCTCGCACCGCCGTCGTAGAGGAACTCGCCGCCGTCGACGCGCTGCACGACTGCGGCTCCGGCTCCGTCGCCGAAGAGTATGCTCGTCGCACGGTCGGTGTAGTCGACGATTCGCGACAGCAGCTCCGAGCCGACGATGAGCGCGACTTTACCCGGCATATCGGCGAGGAACGCGTGAGCGGTCTTGAGCGCGACAACGAACCCGGAGCACGCGGCGTTAACGTCCATCGCGGTCGCGGTTCCGGGCAGCTTGAGTTCCCGCTGAAGCAGACAAGACAGCGACGGCGTCAGATAATCGGGAGTGATAGTCGCGGCGACGATAAGCCCGACGGTGGAGCGGTCGATGCCCTCGAGCGCGTGTTCAGCGGCTCGGGCGGCCATGCTGAGCGTGGACTCGCCGCCGCTCGCGATACGCCTGGAGCGTATCCCCGTGCGGAGGCGCACCCACTCGTCAGTCGTGTCGACGATCGTCTCCAGCATCGCATTGGTAAGTGTAAACGGCGGAGAGTACCCTCCGGTGCCCAAAATAGAGATACCTGCCATGTAAGTCCCCCGGCGTTATAGTAGGCGTATTCCCATGCCGAAGGCATGGGTCAGCACAGACAACCAAAAGCCGCGAGCCCTTGTGACTCATGGCTTCATCGTTGTTGCTCAGTCTAAGTACTATATGTTATTATACCACACTTTTGCCCGTTTGTCAAGTACTTTTTTCAGAATACTTGCTCGTGAGAACCCCGCTTGACTTCGAGCTTTCGCCCACACATCGCGCCGTCTGTAAAGAATTTCCATGCGTTTGCATAAAGTTTGTGCACCATGCACAGGTGCGGCATAGCGTCGCCTTCCGCACTTGTGCATGGTGCACAAAGTTTGCGTAAACGCAATAAAACACTTGACAAATGCGCCTAAATGTGGTATAATAGTCGTAGTTGGAAGCAGCGGCGTGAGTAACGCCTCCGTTCAAACGCTCCCTATTGGGGTCGCCGAAGCCTCACAAAGATTTTGCTTGCTTTCTTGCGGAGAGTGTGGTATACTGTTACTTGACTCGTCCTGACAGGACAGCTAATATAGTATACCGGTAGGAGGATCCTTATGTTCAAGTTTGCACCGATCTCCGAGCGCATGGAACGCATTCGCGAGAAGCGCGACGCGTTTACTCACGGAGAGGATATCACAATCAACACGGAACGCACGAAGCTTTACACCGAGTACTACCGGGCGCACCGCGCAGAGAATGCGCAGCTCCGCCGCTCCGGCGCACTCTTGCATTGGGCGCAGAACCGCGAGTACAACGTCTTCGACGACGACGTGTTCGTCGGAACGCCCGGCCCGAATGAGCGTATGCTCTGCGTGTACGTGGAGACCGACCCGAGCTGGATACTCGGCGTTACCGACAAGGAGACGTTCAAAGAAGCGTGGCAATCGGGCGGAGCGATACATATGTCCGACGAGCAGCGCGACGTCCTCGAGGACGCGTACGACCTGTGGAAGGATTGCAGCATCAGCGCGTGCCTGGCGGGTACGGTGACGGAGGACTTTTACGATTCGTTCGGAAACGGCGCGTGTATGCCCGGCAACTGGCGTGCGCCGAACGGTAAGTTCATGCTCGGCGGCGGGATTCAGGGACACTACGTCGCGAACTTCAATAAGGCGGTAAACGTCGGATTCGG
>JAITGH010000019.1 GCA_031280855.1 Oscillospiraceae bacterium
AGCTGGAGCGCACGCTTCAAGCGCTCACACTGTCCGCAGTCGCGGTAAGCCTGTACGGAGTGTACCAGTACGTCTCCGGAGCGTCGGGCGCGTCCGCGTGGGTGGACTCCACGATGTTCACCGGCATCAGCACGAGGGTCTACTCGACGCTGGAGAACCCGAACGTGCTCGCGGGCTACCTGTTACTCGCGACCCCGTTCGTATTCGCGCTTGCGATAACCGGCGAGGGTCAGCTGACGCGGATCTTCTACGCGCTATGCGGAGCGATACTGCTGCTGTGCATGGTACTGACGTACGCTCGAGGCGGATGGCTCGGGCTGATCGTCGCGGCGGCGGTGATGCTGGTTTTCATCGACCGCAGGTTTATCTTAGTCGGAGCCGTCGGACTGGTCGCGCTGTACTTCCTCACGCCGCAGGTGATTCTCGACCGATTCCTGAGCATTGGCGACTTGAGCGACGGCTCCACGTCGTACCGCTTGACGATTTGGCTCGGAACGCTGTCGATGCTGCGCGACTACTGGTACAGCGGGATCGGGCCGGGAGTCGCGGCGTTCAATCAAGTATATCCGCTTTACAGTTACAACACCGCCGTGGCGCAGCACTCGCACAACCTGTTCCTACAGATTATGTGCGACAGCGGAATCGTCGGGCTGTTAACGTTCTCCGCGCTGCTGTTCACCGCGTTCAGGCTGATCGCGGGAACGATTCGGCGGCTGAACGTAACGCACGCTCGGCGACCCGCGTCGTTCTACTATCTCGCGGCCGGAGCCGCGTCGCTTTCCGGATTCCTCGTACAAGGCATGGCGGACTACTCGTTCTACAACTACCGCGTGACGTTCGTATTCTGGGCGATTCTCGGAATCGTCGCCGCCGCTTGCAGGCTTGCGATCTCAAAGGACGGCGAGCGATGAAGATACTCAACGTAATCACGGACAGCAACATCGGCGGCGCCGGAATCGTCCTGATCAACTACCTGCGCTATGCGAATCGCGGCGGCGCGGAGCATTGCGTCGTAATGCCGCGTGATTCGCTGCTGAAGCCGCGAATCGACGCGCTCGGCGTTCGAGTCGTCGAGCTTGACGGGATCGCGGAGCGCTCGTTCTCTATCGCGGCAATCTCCGCGTTCTCACGCCTGCTGTCGGAGGAGCGTCCCGACGTCGTGCATACTCACGGATGCCTGAGCGCTCGGCTTGCCGCGAAGCTGCTGCGCCCGTTCTCCCGCAGAGCGCCGTATATCGTGTTCACGCGGCACTGCATAGGAGAGCGCGGCATGAAGCTGTCCGGCGCGATCAATAACGCGCTGGCGGATCGCATTATCGCGATCTCTGACGCCGCTCGTGACGAGCTGCTCGCAATGGGCGTAAAGCCCGGCAAGATTGAGACGATGTACAACGGCTCGCCGCCGCTTACCGCGCTTAGCGAATCGGAGAAGCGCAGCGTACGAGCCGCGCACAAACTTGAGGGCTTCACCGTTGCGATAGTCGGGCGGCTCGAGCCTGTCAAGGGTCATGCGTACGTGCTGGAGTCCGCCGCTCAACTTCCGCACGTGCGTTTCCTAATCGCCGGGACAGGCTCGCTGGAGGATCAGCTTCGCAGCTCCGCTCCGCCGAACTGCGTGTTCACGGGCTTCATCAGCGACGTCGCGCACGTGCTGTCAGTCTGCGACGTTCAATTGAACGCGTCGACGTACTCCGAGACGTCGAGCCTTTCGATAATCGAGGGCTACTCGCTGGGCGTACCCGCGATTGCGACCGACGTCGGCGGCAATCCCTCAATCGTACTTGACGGCGAAAGCGGACTCATCGTACCGCCATACGACTCGACGGCTATCGCGGACGCGATTCGCACGCTCGAGCGCGACCGCGCACTACTGCGCCGCATGAGCGACCGCGCACTCGAGCTCTACCGTTCTCGCTTCACCGCTGAAGCGATGGCCTCGCGAATTGACTCAGTATACAAGGAGATAATGACACGATGAAGAAATGGCGATTGAACCTCTTCGACTTAGCGGTAATCGTGCTGGCGATCGCTGCGGGAGCGGCGTTTCTGTACTTGCAGCGCGGCGCGGGCGTAGTCACGGGCTCGACCTCCGGCACTACGGTGCGGTACGTTATCGAGATTACGAATCTGCCTAAGGAAGCGGCAGGCAAGATCAAAGTCGGCGACAGCGTCACCGATAAAGTGGAGAAGCACGCGTTAGGGCGAGTTATAGACTTCGAGATCGTCGATTACAAGGTCTCGACACGGGACTTGACCACCGGCGACTATCGGCTTCGAGCCGTGCCGGAACGCTTTACGGCGTTACTGACGCTCGAATCGCCCGCTGCGGAAAGCGCGACTAACATCACGATTGACGGCGCGTTCGTCGTACGGTGCGGGACAGAGGTCTCCGCGCTCGGACCCGGTTACGGCGGCGTAGGCTACATCGTCAAGATCGAGAGGTAAGCATGGAAAGAAAGAAACGCATAATCGACGAGCGCGGCCGCCTGTTCGGCAAGCTCAGCGTAATCGACCTTGCGGTCGTCGTAATCGTTATCGCTATGGCGGTCGCGTACTACGTCAAGACGAACTCCGGCGCGGAGACTCGCACGACTTCAATGACCGACGTCACGTATAACCTGACGATTCGAGAGGTGCGTCAAGGCACGGTGGATCTGGTGCGCCCCGGCGACAAGGTTTACGATGAGCACGGCGTGAACCTTGGCGAGGTTACCGGGCTGACCGTCGCGCCGGCGGCGATCAAGTCGACGCTGGTCGACGGCAGCTACGTCAACGCGGGTTCAGAAGGCAAGTTCGACCTAACGCTTACGCTGGTCGTCGGATGCGCGATCGCCGACGGTCATATCTACGCGGACCGCAAGACGGAGCTCACCGTAGGCGGCGTTATCCCGGTCGTCACGAAGTACGTGAAGACGTCGGCGCACGTTACGGACATCCTTAACTGAGCGCATGAAGATACTGATGACGACGATGGCGCTCGACCTCGGCGGTGCGGAGACTCACATCGTGGAACTTGCGAAGGAACTGGTGCGGCGCGGTCACTCCGTCGCGGTCGCGTCTAACGGCGGCAGGTACGTTGAAACGCTGGAGTCATTCGGCGTACGGCACTACTCCGTCCCGATGCACCGGCGCAGTCCCGCGTGCATGGCAATCTCCGCGTTCAAGCTTGTCGGAATCATACGGCGAGAGCGTCCCGACCTCGTACACTCTCATGCTCGTATACCCGCGATGATCAGCGGACTGGTATGCGCGTTGGCTCGCGTGCCGATGGTGACGACGACGCACTACGCGTTCGAGGTCAACGGAATCCTGCGCAAGTTCTCTAACTGGGGACGAAAGTCGCTGGTCGTATCGCAGGATCTCAAGGACTATCTAATGCGCGAGTACGACATGCCGGAGGACAGCATTTTCCCGACAGTCAACGGGATCGACACGGAGCGATTCCGCCGTAACCCCGAAGCCCGCGACGCCGTACGGCGCGAATACGGGCTCGCCCGTGACGCGGTAGTCGTCTCGCACATCAGCCGACTGGATCCGGAACCCGCGATCGGCGCGGACGCGCTGATTCGAGCGGTTCCCGCAATCTTCAAGTTCGAGCCTCGCGCTCGGTTCCTCATCGTCGGCGGCGGCTCGGAGCTTTCGCGCCTGACCGCGCTTGCAGACGAGGTAAACGCGAAGGTCGGCGCGGACGCGGTTACGATTTGCGGCGTGAGGCTTGACGCGGAGCGCATACTCGCGGCCAGCGATCTGTTCGTTGGGATCTCGCGCTCCGCGCTTGAGGCGCTAAGCGCCGAGTTACCGGTAGTACTTGCGGGCGGGCTGGGGTATCTCGGCATAATGCGCGAGGAGGTGCTGGACGACTGCGTCGCGACGAATTTCACGTGCCGAGGCTTCGAGAAGCCCGCGCCGGAACTGATCGCAGACGACGTCGTGACGCTCTTGCAACGCGGCTCCCCCAAGTTCGACGGGCGAAGCCTGATCATGGAGCGTTACTCCGTCGGCATAACCGCCGACACCGCGCTTCGGGCGTACCGCGCCGCGCTCAAGAAGCGTTACGGAGTCGCGCTTTGCGGCGCGTACGGCATGGGCAACGTCGGCGATGAGGCGATACTCTCGTCTATCCTCGCGGAGATCCGCGAGGTTGACCCGGACGTGCCCGTCTGGGTATTCTCCAAGCGCCCCAAGTCGACCGCTCAACTCCACCACGTGCGCTCGGCGCACACGTTCAACATCTGCTCGTTCTTCGCGATTATGGGACGGGTAAGCGTGTACTTGAACGGCGGCGGGAACTTGATCCAAGACGATACCAGCCGCCGCTCGCTATGGTTCTACTTGTACACACTGCTGGCGGCGCGGATGCGCGGGGCGAAGACGCTGATGTACGGCTGCGGAATCGGACCCGTGAACTATCGCTTCGACCGTTGGGCGGCGGGACGCGTGATCAACGCGTGCGCGGACGCGATAACGCTCCGCGAGGACGGCTCCGCGCTGGAGCTTCAGGAACTCGGCGTTACGAGACCGCTCGTACGGCTCAGCGCGGATCCGGTGCTTGCGCTTGAACCCGCAGACGACGCGGCGGTCGACGCGGAGCTGACCGCGCAGGGGCTCGACCCAAACGGTCGGTACGCGTGCTTCGCGCTCCGCCCGTGGCGCGGGGTAGACGCGGCGCTCGAGGCGTTCAAACTCGCGGCAAGCTACGTGCGGGAGCGTTACGGGTTTACGCCGCTATTCTTCCCCGTAGACGGCGGCAGGGACGCGGAGATAAACGAAGTCGCGGCAGCGCGATGCTCCGCCGTAAGCCTGCGAGAGATCACGGATCCGAAGCTGGCAATCGGGGTACTCGGGCGAATGCGGCTGATGGTCTCCATGCGGCTTCACGGACTGATCTTCGGCGCGAACCAAGCCGTGCCGCTTGTAGGAGTGGCGTACGAGCCTAAAGTCACACAGTTCATGCGCTACATCGGGCTGGACGATTGCATCGACCTCGGCGCGGTAACCTCGGCCGCGCTGACGGCTGCGATCGACTCCGCGCTCTCGCGCCCGCGCAACTCGAGCGACTCCGCCCGCGCCAGTGAGCGCGTCAACGTTGCGACCCTGCGTGAGATCCTCGAACAGTAGGCTCCGGTGGTACGGTCTGACAATGTGCTGAGCCGACGATGACAGGGACGCAAACTGTCGAGTGCTATTTGAGTTTACAGCAAGAGAGAGGGTGACAACATGCACGACATACCGCAATATGCGACATTCACACGCATCGAGCCGCTGAACAAGGGTTGGTCGAGCGACAAGAAGTACCGCGTTGAGACCTCCGACGGTCAGCGTCTGCTTTTGCGTGTCGCGCACGTCACGGAGCATGACCGCAAACGTGCTGAGTTCGACATGCTGAAACGCGTTGCGGAGCTTGACATTCGGTTCATCCGCGAAAGTGCGTATGGCTCTCAGCTCGGCACACGACTTTTACGCGCAGGAGATCGATTTTGGCTCGACCGTACATATCACGTTTAATCTTTTTGATACGGTTATTCGCGCCTTCAACAAAGCCGTTGCTGAGCGGCGACGTGACGGAGTTTCTCACAGCGTCAAGATCGGAGCTCAGCCCTGAAGCAAACGATTTCAG
>JAITGH010000068.1 GCA_031280855.1 Oscillospiraceae bacterium
CGCGCATGGCTTCTCGAGGAGGAGGCGCTCGTCGATTTGGACGAAGCAACGCTTGCCGCGATTACGCCGAACCTCGTGCTCTACGTCGGATACCGGGGACGATTCCCGTACGCGATTGCGATCGCGCTGACGCTGATATTCCTATTTAGCGGAGTCGCCGCAGCCGGATTCGCGGCAGGGCTTGCACGATTGCTCTTAACGCGGCGGTATCGCGGTTACACGGATCCGCAGACGTTCGGATCCGCGCTGATCCTCACGTCTGACAAGGTGCTGCTGACGCGAGCGTTCGGTGAGCGCGAGCTTAATCGCTCGGAGCTGTCGCGGGTCTTCCCGCGTACCAAACGCATGGAGGGCGGCCGACTTCGCTGGTCGATCGTCTTCATGGTCGGAGCAACGGGGAAGCGCGAGTTCATCGCATGGCTGGACTCCGAATCGCAGGTACAGGAAGTCCTTGCGAAGTTCAACGCAGACGAGTGAACGGCAAAGATAGCGGCACGCGTATCCGCATGATGCGAATACGCGTGCCGCCGTGCGAAGTGCGTGCCGTCTACCGATCCGGCAGCAGTTCGCCGGGATCGAAGTGCTCGCCGTCCAGCGTAGCCTCGAAGTGCAAGTGAGGTACGTCGCCGCTTTCGAAGGTTGCGGTTTGACCGACTGAGCCGATCGTATCGCCCATCTTGAGATTCTGACCCTCGCCGACTGCGGGTTCGCTTGCGAGGTTACGGTAGACCGTGCGCAACCCTCCGCCATGCTTGACTGTAACGCTCGTGCCGAACATCGGCTCGGAGATGACGCTTTCCACAACGCCGTCGGCGGCGCACTTGACGACGGTGCCCAGCTCGGCCTCAATGTCTATGCCTTTGTGAGTCCGCCAATCTTGCATGGTGCGGTCATAGCTCAAGGTCTCGACGGCGAACGGGGCGGAGACGTTCCCGGCGACCGGCCAGATGAACGCGGTCGGAATCGCGTCGGCGATAACGGGAGCGGCTACCGGCTCGGTGGAGGCTGCGGGTTGCGGAGTAGTCTTGACCTCCGGAGCGGACGACGCTGCGACCGGGGGAACCGTAGCGACCGTCGGCGGCGGAGTCGAGACCGTAGAACCGGATCCCTCCGGCGGCGTGGTCGGATATACGGCGGGCGGCGCGATCGTTCCCGCAGGCGTCGGTATCGTTATTTCCTCTTGCGGCTGTGTTGTCAGGCTTCCGATTAAGTCAAGTCCCGTGTCGCGCATCGTCAGATTCAGCGTCCATGCCGATACCCCGATTACCGCGATGCAGAGGAACAGGACTATGTAGAAGCCCTTACCCTCCACAAACTTAACGAAACGCGAGCCGCGCTTCTTGTTGTCGTTCATTACGACCTCCTGTTGTGCGTGATGTTTCAAGTATTGCCAACAGCTTGATAGTTTATACCGTAACATGCATTTTTTTTCTTGCATTTGTTCGCGGATTGGGTTATAATAGTCTCAGCGTGAAAACGAGGGGTATAGTCAGAAATTTGTGTATTACTTTGTCTGCCTCCCTTGAAGTATCGCATACAGCGGCGGTCGTTATCCTCGTACTACAACAAATTTCTGACAATACCAATTAGGGGAGGGAGTACACAGTGAAGCGAGTTGCACGTATCATCGTGACGCTCCTGATCATCGGTGCGGCAGTCCTGTTCCTGACAACGGAGCGAGAGGGCGAGGAGCCGGAGCCGGTCAACACGCCGTATGTCAGACCGTCGGCGCCGCAGTTTACCCCGTCATTCGACGCCCCGCCGCTTGCGGAGACTCGGTAGGCGCTTGCATGTTGAACGTCGTACTGGTGGAGCCGGAGATCCCTCAAAACACGGGGAACATTGCGCGTACGTGCGCGGTTACGGGTTCGCGATTGCACCTCGTGCAGCCGATGGGATTTCGAATCGAAGACTCGAAGCTGAAACGAGCGGGACTCGACTATTGGCACATGCTCGGCGTTACCACGCACCCGAGTCTTGAAGAGTTCGTGGAGCGCCATGCGGACGACTCACTGTGGCTGTTCACGACTAAAGCTAAACAGCTTTACACTTCCGTCGAGTACCGTGACGGAGATTTCCTTGTGTTCGGGAAAGAGACTGCGGGACTTCCGCGCCGGATCCTTGAACGCTTCCCGGAGCGGTGCGTGCGGATCCCGATGCTCGATCACCCGGACGCTCGAAGCTTGAACCTCTCTAACTGCGTCGCGATCGGCGTGTACGAGGCGTTACGGCAGTGCGGGAAACTCGACAATACAGATATATAAACTACACTTTCAGGAGGTCTAACTATGAACTACAACAAGAAGACGATTCGCGACGCGGACATTCGCGGCAAGCGCGTACTGGTGCGTTGCGACTTCAATGTGCCGCTTGACGGCGACCGAATCACTGACGACACGCGAATCGTGGAGTCGTTGCCGACGCTTGAGTATATCCTCAAGCAGGGCGGCGCGGTAGTGCTGTGCTCTCACCTCGGTCGCCCGAAGGGCAAGGTTAACGCGGAGTTCTCGCTCGCGCCCGTTGCAAAGCGGCTCGGCGAATTGCTGAAGCTTGACGTTAAGCTTGCCGCCGACGTAGTCGGAGATAGCGCGAAGCGGCTCGCCGCAGCTCTCGCGCCCGGTGAGGTGCTGCTGCTTGAGAACACGCGCTTCCACGCGGAGGAAGAGGCGAACGACGCAGGTTTCGCGAAGTCGCTTTCGGAGTTTGCGGACGTTTATGTTAACGACGCGTTCGGAGCGGCGCATCGCGCTCACGCTTCGACTGCCGGAGTCGCGGCGTACTTGCCTGCGTATTCAGGATTCCTGATTGAGAAGGAGCTTGCCGCGCTGGGGAAAGCGCTGAACTCGCCGGAGCGTCCGTTCACCGCGATTTTGGGCGGCGCGAAGGTCGCTGATAAGCTCGCCGTCATTGAGAATCTGCTGGAGCAGGTAGATAACCTGATCATCGGCGGCGGGATGTCCTACACATTCCGGAAGGCATTGGGAGGTTCGATTGGGAAGTCGATGCTCGACGCGGATCGTATACCGTATGTCACGCAGATGATCGAGAAAGCGAAGTCGAAGCGTGTGAACTTGCTGCTGCCGATTGACTCGGTTATTACGTCGGAGCTTAAAGCGGGAGCGCAGACCTCCATATGCCGCGCCGACTCGATACCCGACGATATGGAGGGCTGCGACATCGGCATGGAGACTCGCAAGCTGTTCGCGGAGACGATCGCGAAGTCGAAGACGGTCATTTGGAACGGTCCGATGGGTGTGTTCGAGATCCCGGAGTTCGCCGAGGGGACTCGAGCCGTTGCGGAGGCGATGGCGGCGTGCGACGGCTTCACGATCGTCGGTGGAGGCGATAGCCTCGCGGCGGTTAACGAGTTCGGACTCGCGGGGGAGATGAACCATAACGCGACCGGCGGCGGCGCGACTCTCGAGTTCCTCGAAGGCAAGGAGTTGCCCGGCATTGCGTGCCTGTTGGACGCGTAGTAATCGAAGCGGCGGCCGCGTATTGCGTGCTCGCCGCAATTTGGAGGTTATCGCTGTGAACAAATCGAAGCGTCCCGTGATCATCGCGGGGAATTGGAAGATGAACCATGTGAACTCGCCGGAGTTCTTTGAGAGATTGGCGGGCGTCGCGATTCCTGGCGGCGTGCGGCTTGTCGTCTGCGCTCCTGCGACGGGAATCGCGACGGCGAAGCTCGACGCCGTGAAGTTCAAGGTTGATTGCGCCATCGGTGCGCAGGACGTAAGCGCATTTGAAAGCGGCGCGTATACCGGCGAGGTCTCGTGCGAGATGCTCAAACATGCCGGTGCGGCTTACGTAATCATCGGGCACTCGGAACGCCGTCAGTACCATGGTGAGAGCGACGTTGACGTCGCGAAGAAGCTGCGCATCGCGCTGGAGTCCGGGCTTACTCCGATCGTGTGCGTCGGCGAGACGCTCGAGCAGCGCAACCTTGACATGACGCGAGAGCTTGTGCGTATGCAAGTCAAGGGCGCGCTGACGTACCTCGATGCGGATGAGCTTACGCGTACGATTATCGCGTACGAGCCTGTGTGGGCGATCGGGACGGGTGAGACGGCGACTCCGCAAGACGCTCAGGTAGTCTGCGCCGAGATTCGCGGAGTGCTGGAAGAGATGTTCGACCGCGATACCGCCGAGTCGGTCAGCATCCTGTACGGCGGCTCGATGAACGATAAGAACGCCGCAGACCTGCTGTCGCAAGAGGACATAGACGGCGGCTTGATTGGCGGCGCATCGCTTGACGCAGGGAAGTTCGCCGCGATCATAAAGGCGAGCGAGTAGCCGATTTCAGAGGTGGATATGAAGCAAACGGCAGTGTTAATAGTATGTGACGGGCTCGGACTGTCCGGCGAGGTACGCGGCAACGCGGTTCTCGCGGCGGCGACGCCTGTGCTGACCGCGCTTAACGGAGGCCGCCCGCTTAGCGATTGCGCGGTCAAGCTTGGCGCGTCCGGCGAGTCGGTCGGCTTGCCGCCCGGTACGATGGGCAACTCCGAGGTCGGGCACACGAATCTCGGCGCGGGTAACATAAACTACCAGAGCCTCAGCAGGATCAATAACGCGATCGCGGACGGGACGTTCTTCTCAAACCGCGTACTCGCGGAGTCGGCAGAGAGTGCGAAGACGCACGGTCGCGCTCACTTGTTCGCTCTGATCAGCGATGCGGGAGTGCACTCGACGGAGTCGCACCTGTACGCCGCGTCGCGGCTGCTGCGCGATGTGCCGGAGGTCTTCGTCCACCTGTTCACGGACGGGCGCGATATGCCGCCGGAGTCCGCGCTGGAGCTCTGCACACGGGTTACCGGGAATCTGCAACCCAACGCGAAGATCGCAACCGTCATCGGGCGATTCTACGCCATGGATCGCGATAACCGCTGGGAGCGAGTCCGAATCGCTTATGACGCGTTGGTTCACGGGAGCGGACACGCGAACTCCGACATCCTCGCCGCGATTCGAGAGTCGTACGCCGCAGGAGTCTCCGACGAGTTCATTGAGCCGATCGTTGCGATTCCCTCCGGACGGGTTCGCGATGGCGATACGGTCGTGTTCGTGAACTTCCGCCCTGACCGCGCAAGGGAGCTTACCCGTACGTTTGTCGATCCGCAATTTGCGGGGTTTGAACGCGAGCTCTTCCCGGTCGACTTCGTCTGCATGACGCAGTACGATGAGACCATGCCGAACGTAGCGGTCGCGTTCCCGCCTGAGGTTCCGAAGAATACGCTGGGGGAGTACCTCGCGAGTCTCGGTAAGACTCAGTTGAGAATCGCGGAGACG
>JAITGH010000121.1 GCA_031280855.1 Oscillospiraceae bacterium
TCTGCATTCGCCCGCCGTTGACGATACCGATGGAGTCGCAGATGCCCTCCATCTCTCGCAAGTTATGGCTGCTGACGAGAACGGTCATCTCGCGCTCGGCGACTCCGGCGACGACGTGCTTCCAAACGAGCTTACGGACGAGCGGGTCAAGCCCGTCGATTGGCTCGTCAAGGATCAGCCAATCGGGGTTTGCGGACATCGTCAAAATAAACGCCGCTTGTTTTTGCATACCCTTGGAGAACCGAATCAGCTTACGGCGCTCGGACAGCCCGAACTGCTCCACCATCGACGAGTACTTCGCGCTATCCCACGCGGGGAAGATACGGCGGTAGAAACCGGCGCACTCCTTGAGGTTGTACGAACCGAAGAAGTAGAGGTCGTCCGGGATGAAGCCGAGCCTCCGTTTGATTGCCGTGTTCTCATATATGTGTTCTCCGTCCATGGTAATCTCGCCGGAGTCGGGACGCAGGACTCCGGTGATCGCCTTCAGCGCGGTCGTCTTGCCGGAGCCGTTAACCCCGATCAGCCCGTAGATCGAGCCTTTCTTAACGTTTATGGACAGCCCGTCGAGAGCCTTGACTCCGTCGAACTGCTTGCAAAGCCCGGTAACCTTGATCACGTGCTTGTCCCCCTTTCAGTGGATAGATGATTCGCGGCAAGCTCGTCATAAAGCTCGATGGTAAGCTTAACCACGGTCTCGCGATTCGTCCCGCAGTGCAGGAACTCGGTAATCGTGCGGCGAAGCAGCTCCGTCGCGTAGGCGTGTAAGTGCTTGGCGTCCTGCCAGCGCTCCTTAGGCGCCGCATAGGTTCCAAGCCCTGCGGAAGTGTACACGTACCCGCGCTCTTCCAGTCGTTTGAACGACTTCATGCAAGTGTTCGGACTTACAGCCAGTCTCTCTGAAAGTTCCCTGACGCTGGGCAGTTTAGCGTCCGTTGGGATAATCCCGGAGATAATCTGGTCACGCAGATTGTCGAAAATCTGTTGGGAAACCGGATTGCGCGATTGCAAATCGATTGTGAACAAGATGATCCCTCCCTTCTTTCCGTCGCGGCAAGCAAGCGATAGATTACGCGTCAGCCGGAGCCGCGACCGTATCAAGCGTGTAATTTGTATCAAGTGTACCATAGCGTATCACGCATGTCAAGTACTTTTTAGGGTAAGTTTTACCTGCAATACCACGATTTCTCGTAACCTGCGTTATGCTGTTGCGTAATAATGCGCGCTCTATGTCAACAGGTTCTAACAGCCGCACGCAGCACATGCAGCTGTTAGAGTCTATGGCAACCGGTTCTTAATCTCGAGGAACTCGCGTGCGATTATCAGAGATAACTGCCGGGGCAGCGCAGCGCGAGGTAATTGTCAAGAATCGCGCTTAACTCCGCGAATCGAGATGTAGCGGGAGCCGCGACTCGCGTTGGAAGCGACCGGGCGACTCGCGTTGGAAGCGACCGGGCGACTCGGGGCGCATCGGCCGGGTTCGCTATAAACTCGGTCAGGAATGGCAGAGGCTTCGGCTCTCGCACGGGCGCGGGAGCAGGATTCCAGTTCGCGTAAAGCACTCGCCTGCGCTGCGGCTCCGGCTTCGCGTCGAAGTAGCGCGTCGAGTCGGGACGTGCATCGAAGTAGCGCGGAGGCTCCGGCTTTGCATCGAAGTAGCGAATCGGGGTCGGCGGTGCGATTATAGGCGGAGCCGCAACGACTCCGGCGACCGCGCTCGGGAATGCCGCCGCTTTAAGCCAGCTGAACGCGTCGAATACCGCGTGTGCGTACAGCGAATTCACCATGAACGCGAAGAGCGTCGGAGCAGTGCTTTGAACGAAACTCAAGGCCGCCAGCGTGCTTGGGAATCCGGAGGTCGCGGTGCGGTATAACGACGTGTTGACCTCGTTGAGTTTCTGGATCGCGAACTCGTGCGCACGCTCCAATATGTTACGGTCGCCGTGCGGTTTGGTGAAGTGGATGTTAACGGTGCTGCCGTCTCGGGAGTACTCGTCTTCCGTATAGCCGCCGCCTGCGACGGCGGCGGCTAACGCCTCCGCCATTTCAACGCTCGGCAAAGTGATCGACGCGTCCATCACCAGCGATCTCCGATGGGAGAACTCGCCCAATCGGAACGCCGTCAGCCACCACGCAGTGCCGCTTCGCTCCAGCAGTACTTTGCCTTTCTTGTACAGAGTAAACGACATCGGCATCATCTCCGCGTCCGTCACGCAGTCGTAAAACGGGCCGGTGAACGCCTCCGTTATCAGGTTCGGCCGATCGGTGTTGTAGATCCCGATCTCGCAACCCGTCGTAATCCCGTATTGACCTTTCCAAAGCTCGATAAGCCAGCGTTTACCGCCGAACTCGAACTCAAATGGTTCCGCGTCAGTCACCATGTTGAAGTTCTTACACGCGTCGTCGTAAAGTCGACAGTAGCCGCATTCGCGCTGCCAGCAATCCTTGAGCGAGTAGAAATAGTCGCCCTCGGCGTTGTATGCGAACCCTGCGGTTTTCAAGACCTCGTTCAACGCCTCGTGCTCTGCGCTCAAGTTGCCGTCAGTGGTTGGAGCATCGGGCACAGGCTCGGGGATTATGTCGATGTCGGGGGACGGCGTATCGGGCGACTCAATCTCCGGTATGGCGTCATATAATTCCGTTTTCATAGTCGATTCAACCTCATTACTAAGAAGTCGCGCAGTCGTGTACCGCGCCTACCATAGTATATGCCGCGACTGGTATAGAGTGCCCGGCGAGACGCCGGTATCGTGGGGTTGGAACGCGGCTTTCCCCAAAGCCGCGTTCCAAGTTAACATGCATGTATTGTCAGACCGTTTCTTCAGCGCGATATTACGGTAAACGGGAATATAGCGCGGATATTTTACTCGAAAAGCGAAGCAGCCTTCTTGTGAGTCTCGATGATCTTGATGTGCTGCGGACAGTGGTGTTCGCAGGAGCCGCACTCGACGCAATCGCTTGCCTTACCGGGAGTCGGCGCGTCGGGCGCCATGAACGGGTTGCGGCCGCTTACCTGAGCATAACTACGCTTCGCGTTTGCGAGGTTCGAGTACTTCGTGTAGTCGTTCATGACGTTGATGACTCCCGGTGTGTTGATGTTCTTGGGACAGTCGTCGACGCAGTAACGACACGCCGTGCACGGGATCGTCGGGACTTTCTTCAGCTCGTCCAGCGCGGCGGCGATAACCTCGCGCTCGGCGTCGGAGAGTACTCCGAGAGCGTCAGTCGTTGTAGTGTTGTCGTCGACTTGCTCGATGTTCGACATGCCGGAAAGCACGGTAACGACGCCGTCGAGGCTTTGCGGGAAGCGAAGCGCCCAGCTTGCGAGGCTCACGTTCGGATTCGCCTTCTTGAAGATGTCCGCAACGGCGGGAGTGAAGTTCGACAGCGTGCCGCCTTTCACGGGCTCCATCACGATTACGCCGACGCCGTGCTCGACCGCGGCCTCATAGCACTTCCGCGATTGGACTCCGGCATCGTCCCAGTCAAGGTAGTTGATTTGCAGTTGGATGATGTCGATGTCTTTAGCATGTGCGTCGAGGAACTTTTGAAGCGTGTCCGCATCGCCATGATAGCTGAACCCGATGTTCTTCGCGGTGCCGGAGTCTTTCAGGCTTTGCAGATAGTCCCACGCCTTGACTTTGTCGAGCATTTCCTCACGCCCCGGCCCGATTCCGTGCAAGAAGTAGAGGTCGAAGAAGCTGATTCCCATGCGGTCGAGCGATGTTTGCGTAGTTTGGCGCATCTCGTCAAGCGTGACGTTCGGGTTCCATAGCGGAAGTTTAGTAGTGACTTGGAACTTATCGCGGGCGTAGCGCTCCGTGATCGCTTGCTTGACGGCGACCTCCGATTTGCCGCCATGATAGACGAACGCGGTGTCGAAGTAGGTGAACCCGCGCTCGATGTACAAGTCGACCATCTTCTTGACTTGCTCGATGTCGATGTCCTCCTGCTTGTCGGACAGCGTAGGAAGCCGCATAAATCCGAATCCGAGCTTCTTGATCGGTGCGCCGAAGTAGTTTTTCATTTGTATGTATCCTCCTAAATTTTGTTAACGATGTGTTACATTTCGACGAAACCGGAACGCACTGTCTCAAGTGTGACAGAGTCGAGCGCGCAACTTTCGAGGTAGCCGCGTATCCCGCCGTAGCGTTCGTTAAGCGTAAGCAGGAAACCCTCCATGACTTCCGGCTGAGTGCGATAGAACGCGAGCGA
>JAITGH010000200.1 GCA_031280855.1 Oscillospiraceae bacterium
CACTCCGCGAAGCTCCCGCACCGGCTCCAATCGGTGCTCTACGCCGACGAAGCATTCGGCGACGCTTTGAATCGCGGAATCGGAGACCAGACCACGAGTAGCCTCGACGGCGGTCGCGAAGTTGACGCGGTTATGCTCGCCAAGCATCTTCGCGGGCTGAACGCCGCTCTGCACGGCGGCGTTGCCGTAAATCAGGCGATCGCCGGGACGCTGCCACAGGAAGATGTTGCACTTCGCCGCGACGTACTCGTCGTAACTGCGGTGCCAGTCGAGATGATTCGGCGAGACGTTCGTGATGACCGCAATATGCGGCGATCTGCGCATCGTCATAAGCTGGAACGAGCTTAATTCGACGACCGCGTAATCGGACTTGCGCATGTTGGGGATCTCCGTAAGCAGCGGCCGTCCGAGGTTCCCGCCGAGGTGGACGGTAAGCCCGTCGGCGCGCAGCAGCTCCGCGATCAGGGTCGTCGTGGTCGTCTTGCCGTCGGAGCCCGTGACGGCGATGATCGGGCACGGGCAAAGCTCGAAGAACGCCTCCATCTCGCTTGTCAGAGTCGCGCCGGGTGAGAGCGTAAGCTCCCACGGGCGAACGCCCGGGCTTCGGAACACTACGTCCTCGCCGGAGCAATCGAGATACCCGTCGCCGATTACGCTGCGCGGAGCGTCAAGCTCGATGGGAGCCTTGTCGCGCACGCTCACGTCGACGCCCTCCGTGACCAGCAGTTTCAGCAGCGGCAGGTTCGAGATCCCCGCGCCGACGATCGCGACTCGCCTAGTTCTCAGGTATGCAATATAGTCGTTCATTCTCACCTCATGCGCGTCTGGTTTGCGAAGTAGTCGTTGTGCCAGAGCCGCTCTACCTCCGGGAAGCCGTCGAGCACCGAGCGGAACGCGTCGTAGTACTCGCGAAGCCGCTCGGGAGTCTTCGCCTCGAACACCAGCCCCAGCTCCGGCATGTTCGACGACGCTCGCACCAGCCCCCAGCCCTCCGGGAAGTAGAGCTTCAAGCCGTTGATCGTGCTGTACTCGCAATCCGGGAATCGGCGGAGCAATTCCGACTTGACGCGCTCAACCACGTCGTACTTGAGCGTATCGGCGCAGGGCGCGGCAATCTCCGAGGAGACGTGGTACGCGGGGAACTGTGCGACGAGTTGCGAGATCGGCTTCGCCTCCCAAGAGATAGCCTCCAGCAGCTTCGCGGCGGCGAAGATCGCGTCGTCGAATCCCCAGTACAAGTCTCCGCCGAGATACAAGTGCCCGGAACGCTCCCCGCCCAGATCCGCGTCGACCTCCCGCATCTTACGCTTGATGTAGCTGTGACCCGTGTTCCACATAACGGGCACGCCGCCGTGCGCGTTCAGGAAGTCCGCGATCGCCTGAGTGCACTTCACGTCGAACACGACGCTCGCGCCCGGCTTACGCTCCAACAGCGGCTTTATGAGCAGCAGCAGCAATTTATCCGCCCAGATGTTCTCGCCGTTCTCGTCCAGTACGCCGATGCGGTCACCGTCGCCGTCGAAGCTTATCGCGATGTCCGCGTGAACGTAGGGGTGCAGCAGCGTGCGTTTCAGCAGCTCCCGCGCCCGTACGTCCGACGGGTTCGGGAAGTATCGCGGGAACGAAGTGTCCGGATCGCAGTTCAGCTGGAACGTCAGGCACCCGAGCCGATGCAGAACCTCGTACGCGAAGACTCCCGCGCCGCCGTTCGCCGCGTCCACGACGACTCGCGGCAGGTTCTCCGGGTTCAGCTTTACTCGCGACACGATGTTCTCGATATACGCGTCGCGCACGTTCACCACGTGAACGGAGCCGGGGCGGGTCTCGACCGTCTCGCCGGATTCTACGATGGCAAGCAGCTCCTGAATGTCGTCCTTAGTGAGCGTAACCGATTTTTCGGAGGCGAGCTTGAATCCGCTCCAGCCGTCCGGGTTGTGGCTCGCGGTGATCATCATCGCGCCGGGCGAGTCAAGATAGTGCTGCGCGAAATAGCAGACGGGCGAAAGGCTCAAGCCGAGGTCGAAGACCTCCAGCCCGAGGTCAAGGAACGCACGCACGGCAATATCGCGGAAGCCGGGACTGCACTCGCGGCTGTCATAGCCTACCACGATTCGGCTGACGTTACGGCGGCGAAGGAAGACGGCGAACGCGGCCGCGATCCTCGCGACGCTCGCCTCGTTAAGCTCCTCGGCGGATAGCCGGCCGCGTACGTCGTATTCGCGGAACATCGAACGGAAGTTTTGTGTTAGCATCATACTTACCTCGTACAGTAAAGTTCATCGATTTCGTTACGATACGGCGTAGCGGCCGCCGCTCCGACTCGAGTGGAGCACAGCGCACCCGCCGCGTTGGCGAATCGCACGGCCTCCATAATCTCCGCACCATCAGATAGTGCGGTGGCGAGCGCACCGTTGAACGCGTCGCCCGCGCCCGTCGTATCGATCGCGGCGACCGCGTACGGCTCCGCGAAAGTCTCCGCGCCGTCGTGCGTAACGCGCACTCCTCGCGCTCCCAGCGTCGTTATGCGGGTTCGCACCGGAACGTCGCCAAGGCTTGCGGCTTCGCTCTCATTCGGCGTGACTATGTCCACGTAACGCCAAATATCCGGCGGCAGCGCGACTGCGGGCGCAGGGTCGAGGATCACGAGGTTCCCGCGTGACTTCGCCAGACGGATCAGGCCGAGCACTACGTCGACGGTCGAGCTTAACTGCGTCATGAAGATCCCGCCGTACGGCACTCCGTCGGAGTAGCGCTGAAAGTCCGCGCCGTTCATGCGGCGGCTCGCGCTCTCGCCCCGCGTTATGCGGTTCTCACCGTTCGCGTCGACGTTAATAACGCTTACGCCCGTCGGGTAACCGGGATCGCGAATGCACAGCGCGGTATCAAGCGCCTCGAGCCGCCACGTGTCCATGGCGAAGCCGCCGAACGCGTCCTCGCCAATCTTCGTCGCAAGCGTTACCAAGCCACCGGCTCGCGCCGCCGCAATCGCTTGGTTACTCGCCTTCCCGCCAAGCGATACGCTGACCTCGCCGCCGCGTACGCTCACGTCGATCGCCGTGCTTCCCACTACGAAGATCTGCTTCATATGGTAATTGTACACTCCGCTTCGCCCGTTGTCAAGCACTTTTTTGGGGCTGCGAGAGGTTTACGAGGGTTTACGAAGGTTTTGGGTATGTATTGAGACGAACGAGGGTTAGGAACGCAAACTTTTTGAAAAAAGTTTGACAAAAACTTCTATATGCCATTCATAGTGGGATCTTAAGTTGCCCTTAAGGCAACTTAAGATCGGTGGTAGCGGCTAATATGAATCCAGCGTCACGCTGGTTGAAAAAAAGTACTTGACTTTTTCGCCAAAGTGT
>JAITGH010000205.1 GCA_031280855.1 Oscillospiraceae bacterium
GATAACGCAAGCGGTCGCCGACGACGCGCTGAATCGCCTGGAGATCGACGCAGTCGGGCTGGACAACATCGACCGCCGCCTGCTGGAGAGCATCATCCGCAACTACGGCGGAGGTCCCGTCGGGCTGGAGACTCTCGCCGCGACTGTTAACGAGGAATCCGTGACGATCGAGGACGTGTACGAGCCGTACCTGATGCAACAGGGCTTCCTGACGCGCACTCCGCGAGGGCGCTGCGCGACGCGGCTTGCGTATTCGCACCTCGGGCTGGACTTCACACCGGACTCCGCACAATTTACTATGGAGGGACTATAACATGGGAAAGCTATTCGGAACGGACGGGATACGCGGGACTGCAAACAAGAGCCTGACGGGCGAGCTTGCGTACCGCGTCGGAGTCGCAGTCGCAAGCGTGCTGACGCACGACTTGGAGCACGGGCGCGCCAGAGTGCTGATCGGGAAAGACACGCGGTTAAGCGGCTATATGCTCGGTCACGCGCTTGCGGCGGGTCTATGCGCGGGCGGGTGCGATGTAACGATGCTGGGCGTCGCTCCAACGCCTGCCGTCGCGTATTTGACCGTGTACAACGGGTTTGACGCGGGGATCGTCATCTCCGCCTCCCACAACGCATACGAGGACAACGGGATCAAGATCTTCAACTCGAAGGGCTTCAAACTCTCCGACGAGCTGGAGGCGGACATCGAGCGCGTCGCGCTGTCATACAACCTCCCGCTGGCCGACGGCGCGGAGATCGGTAAAATGTACTCGGAACATGAGCGCAGCCTGACGGAGTACATCGAGCATCTGCGCACGTTCGCAGAGCCGCAGCGCCGCCGTCTGCGTATCGCCGTCGATTGCGCTAACGGAGCCGCGTACAAGACTGCCGAGACCGTGTTCTCACCTCTCGCGTCGAAGCTGTACGTCGTGCATGACCGCCCGAACGGATTCAACATCAACGAGCAATGCGGCTCCACCGCGCCGGAGTCGCTAATGCGCGAGGTGCTCGCCCAGCGCTGCGACATCGGGTTCGCATTCGACGGCGACGCCGATCGCTGCATCGTGGTCGACGAGCGCGGTCAGATCATCGACGGCGATAAGATCATGGCGATCATCGCGGAGCACATGCAATCGCACGGTACGCTCGCCCGCGATACGATCGTCGCCACTACATACAGTAACCTCGGACTTAGCGAATACGCGGCGGAGCGCGGTATGCGCGTGCTGCAAGCCTCGACAGGCGATCGGAACGTGCTGGAGCTAATGCAGAAAGAAGGCGCGAACTTCGGCGGCGAGCAATCCGGGCACTTGATCTTCCTTGACGACGCGACGACCGGCGACGGACAGCTTGCGGCGCTGAAGTTCCTTGCGGCCGTCGCGGCGTCCGGTAAGACCGCGTCCGCGCTCGCCGATAAGATCGCAATGTACCCGCAAGAGCTGGTAAACGTACCGCTGGATGCGGAGGTCAACGCGGAGACGCTGATGTACTCCGCGCCCGTAGTCGACGCAATCGACGCGGCGGAGCGTGAGCTTGGATTCCGCGGGCGAGTGCTCGTCCGGCCGTCCGGCACCGAGCGTAAGCTGCGTATCATGGTTGAGGCGCCCACATCGGAACAAGCCGTGCGCCTAAGCTCCGAAATCGCTCGCGCCGTCGAATCCGCAATCTCCAAATCAACGGGCAATAGTGACAGTAGTACAGTCCTGCAGCTACCCGCGCATTGAGACCGAGTAGTCCGGAATCAGGCGTAAGGACGCAGGGGGACGCCTACGCATAACTTGCGCCTCTCGCCTGAAAAGTTTTATGTTGCTATTCCCCGGGAAATGTGGTATACTAATGAGTAGTAATAGCGGATGATTTGCGCCGCCGCTTACGACAGCGTATAGAGATATAACTCAGGGAGGTCGGTAAGATATGGCTCACGAATACGACAGAATCGAGCGCACGACCGTATGGTCGCCCGGCGCGGGCTGTCACGGCGGTTGCGGAGTGCTGGCGTATATGAACGGCGACAAGCTTGTCAAGATCGAGGGCGATCCGTGCCACCCGTGGAATCAGGGGCGCACGTGCTCACGCTTGCTCGCCTATACGCGGTTCCTCTACCACAAGGATCGGATCCTGTACCCGCTGAAACGCGTGGGGGAGCGCGGCTCCGGCAAGTTCGAGCGCATCAGTTGGGAAGAAGCGCTCGACACCGTCGAGACGAAGTTCAAAGCGATTCGCGACGAGTACGGCGCGGAAAGCGTCATCTTCGTTCAAGGCACCGGGCGCGACATCAACGCGCCGCTGACGTTCCTGACTTACGCATACGGCAGCCCGAATCTCAGCCAGCTCGGGCTTAGCGGTCAAAGCTGCTACACTCCGCGCATCACGGGTTCGTGCATGGTCGACGGAACGCTTACCGTCGCGGATTGCAGCCAGTTCTTTGAGAAGCGGTACGATGATCCGCGTTGGCAGTGCCCGAAGTACATCGTCGTCTGGGCGACGAATCCGGGCACCGGCTGCCCGGACGGATTCCAGGGTCACTGGGTCGTCGACTGCATGAAGCGCGGCTCCAAGCTTATCGTAATCGACCCGCGGGCGACGTGGTTCTCCAGCCGTGCGGAGCACTTCTTGCAGTGCCGGCCGGGTACGGACGGCGCGATCGCGCTCGGCATGATCAACCTGATCATAGAAAACGAGTGGTACGATAAGGAATTCGTCGAGAAGTGGACGATGGGTCTGGACAAACTTGCCGAGCGTGCGCGTGAGTACACGCCGGAACGCGTGGAGCGGCTTACGTGGGTGCCGCGAGAGGTACTGTACGAGGCGACTCGAGCGTACGCGCTGAATCGCCCGAGCGCGATCCATTGGGGTATGCCGATCGACATGAACCCGGAGGCGACGACGGCGGCTCAAGCGATTGCAATGCTGTGGTGCCTTACGGGTAACTTCGACGTGCCCGGCGGAAACGTCGCGGCTCGAGGCGCGTTCGGAATCGCCATGTGGCCGATCAATCAGGCGCAGGTGCTCGGCGAGTACGGTGAGGAGTTCCTCAAGAAAGTTAACGAGAAACGCATCGGCGCGAGAGAGTTCCCCTATATCGCGAACACGCGGCTCTATATCCAGCCGGATCTGGCGGTTGAGCAAATGCTTACGGGCGATCCGTACCCGATCAAGGGCATGTGGATCCAAACGTCGAACCTGCTGGGCGGTAATGCCGCCGACCTTAACAAGCACCATAAGGCGCTGATGAACGTGCCATTCAACGTCGTCGTGGATTTGTTCCACAATCCGACGACTATGGCGATCGCCGACTTGATCCTGCCCGCCGCGTGCTTTACGGAACGCAACACGATTCGAGTCTGGCATACGCCCGCACAAACCGTGCGCAAACTTCACGAGCCACTCGGCGAAGCGCGTAACGACTGGGACATCAACTTCGAGCTCGCACTTCGGTTCAACCCCGCGCTCCGTGAGAAGTACGGCAAGGTGGAGGACTTCTTCGACGCGAAGCTTAAGCCGTCGGGCTACACGTTCGAACAGCTTATCGCTCGCGGCGGCTGGGTGTTCGAGGAAGACGGGGTAAGCGTGCCGTACCGCAGGCATGAGCGCGGGTTGTTGCGCGCCGACGGTCAGCCGGGTTTCCAGACTCCAAGCGGCAAGGTGGAGTTCTACAGCCTCAACCACGAGGCGTGGGGGCTCGACCCTCTGCCGTGGTATCGCGAGCCGCCGGAAAGCGAGAACGTCACGCCGGAGCTTATGAAGAAGTACCCGCTGGTTATGGTCACCGGGCGGCGCAGTCCGGTCTACTTCCACGCGGAGCACCGTAATATCGACTGGCTGCGGGAGGTCGACCCGTTCCCGCTGGTAGAGGTCAACCCGAACGTTGCCAAGCGGCTCAACCTCGATGATGGCGAGTGGTGCTGGATCGAGAACGATCGCGGGCGCGTTACTCGAAAAGTCAAGTACAATATCAGCATGAACGAGAAGTGCGTAAGCGTGCCGCATGGTTGGTGGCCTCCGGAGGAGGAGGGTAAGGCTCCGCACTACTACGGCGCGTGGAAGTACAACTGCAACAAGTTGGTGCTGTCGCAAGTCGGCAGTTCGAGCGGCTACGGCGGAGGCGCGTACAAAACCGTACCCGTCCGCTTGCGCAAGATGGAACCCGGCGAGACGTACGACGGTCCCGAGATCGGCATAACTGAGCGTTCGGAGGTTACCGCATGAAACAGGGGCTTGCAATCGATATCGAGTACTGCACGGGTTGTAACAGCTGCAACATCGCGTGTAAGCAGGAGCACGGATTTGACGCGGGCGAGTTCGGAATCAAGGTAACGGAGCTGATCTATCCGGGGATTGACGGGCGCGTTCAAATCGACTTCGTACCGTTTCCGACAACGCTGTGCGATTTGTGCGTACGGCGCAGAACCTCCGGTGAGGACGATGTTCCCGCGTGCGTGCATAACTGTCAGGCGAAGTGTATAGAGTTCGGCGATTTGGATAGGATTACTAAGGCGGCGCAGAGAATGAAACGGCCATTGCTGATAGTAAAAGGGTAGGAGATCCGACGTATGCCAAATAACGCAATAGCGGAGATAGAGAACGACGCTGCCGTGCGCGGGTTAAGCTCGTCACAGGTTGCGGAGCGCGTTGCGGCGGGGCTGTCGAACGTTCCGGTGGAGACTCCGACGAAAACGGTCGGACAAATTATCGCGGGCAATGTGTGCACGTACTTCAACCTCGTGTTCGCGTTGCTCGCGCTTAGCGTTGTACTAGTCGGGCAATGGCAGCAACTTATGTTCATGCCGGTCGTGTTCATAAACGCCGGTATCGGAATCTTCCAAGAGCTTCGCGCAAAGCGCACGCTGGATAAGCTGACACTGCTTAGCGCACCTCGAGCGAGCGCGATTCGCGACGGTATGGAGATTGAGGTCGCCGTAAGCGATCTTGTACTCGGCGACGTAGTAGTACTGCGCGGAGGACGTCAAATCTGCGCGGACGCGATTGTGCTTGACGGCGAAGTGCTGGTGAACGAGAGCCTGATCACCGGCGAACCTGACGAGATCCTGAAAAGCGCGGGCGCGGAGCTTCTGTCCGGCTCTTACGTCGTCTCCGGAGAGTGTCACGCACGGTTGGAGCGCGTCGGCGCGGACAGCTTCGCCTCACGCCTGACGCTCGAGGTTAAGGCGTCGCGCAAGCCCGTGCGGTCGGAGATGATGCGCTCTCTGTCACGGCTTGTACTGGTAATCGGGATTCTGCTTGTGCCGATTGGCGCGGGCATGTTCTATAACCAGTACGTGAATCTCGGGATGGAACTGGTGGAGACGGTGTCGCACACGGTCGCTGCGCTTGTCGGGATGATCCCGGAGGGACTGTACCTGCTGACCAGTATCGCGCTGGCGATGAGCGTTATCCGACTTGCGAAGAAGAAGACGCTGGTACACGAACTGGGCTGTATCGAGACGCTTGCGCGGGTCAACATGCTGTGCGTCGATAAGACGGGCACGATCACGGAGCCGGAGATGCAGGTCGAGGCAATCATCCCGCTTGAGGACGAGGGTCTGCGGCTCAGCGAGGATCGCATTGCGGACATCCTGCGCGATCACTGCTTTAACCTGGGCGATGAGAACGAGACGATGAAAGCGATCCGGAAGCACGTGACGCTTCAGATGTCGCGCTGCAGCCGCGCAACGCATACTCTGCCGTTTAACTCGAAGAACAAGTTCTCCGCCGCGCTGTACGAGGACGGCTCGTGCTACTTGCTTGGCGCGCCGGAGTTCATCGTGCGCGGCCGCTATAATCCCGCCGGAGAGTACGCGGAGCAAGGACTGCGAGTCCTCATGCTTGCCGTCGCGGCGGATATGCGCACTCTTGACGAGGTTACCCCGATCGCGCTGGTGACTCTATCGAACAAGTTACGCCCTCACGCTGCGGAGACGTTCAAGTACTTCGCGGAGCAGGGCGTCGCGATCAAGGTGATCTCCGGCGACAATCCGGAGACGGTCAGCTGCATTGCTCGTAAAGCGGGCATCGAGGGCGCGGAGAAGTGGGTCGACGCGTCGGAACTTACCACCGCGGACGAGCTTACCGCCGCCGCGACCGAATACAACGTCTTCGGACGCGTCACGCCTCAACAGAAGCGGGAGCTGATCCTCGCGCTTAAGGCGGCGGGTAACACCGTCGCGATGACGGGCGACGGCGTGAACGACGTGCTCGCGCTTAAAGTCGCGGATTGCAGCGTCGCGATGGCGAGCGGAAGCGAGGTAGCGGCTCAAATCTCGCATCTCGTATTGCTTAACAACGATTTTGCGTCGATGCCGGGAATCGTGGCGGAGGGTCGGCGCGTAATCAACAACATCGGGCGAAGCGCGGCGCTGTTCCTCGTGAAGAACATCTTCTCATTCGTGTTCGCGTTACTGACGATGATCGCGGGGATCGCGTACCCGGTGCTGCCGAATCAGCTGAGCCTCGTAAGTATGCTTACGATTGGCGTACCGTCGTTTATACTCGCGCTGGAACCGAACGTGAGCATCGTCAAGGGTCACTTCCTGCGCGGAGTGCTGTTCCGCGCTACTCCGGGCGCGATTACGAACATACTGCTGACGCTCGCGGTCGTGCTGTACGCGGGGATGTTCAAAGAGTTCGAGAATAGCTCGACGGTATGCGCGATCCTGCTTGCGGTAACGGGTCTTGCGGTAATCTTCCGCGTATGCCGTCCGTTCACGCTGTTGCGGAAGCTATTGTGCATTGGAGTCGCGGGCTTGCTGCTGACGGCGGTGCTGTTGTTCTCGCCGCTATTCTCGCTGGAGCTAATCACCGGCGCGGACACGCTGATACTGTGCACGCTGGGACTGCTTAGCTATCCGCTGATTGTAGCGATAACGCGGGTTATGGACAAACTATTGCATATCTATGATAAGGGGATTCACATATGGTTCCACAAATGACGCAGATGGGCGAACGCGCACGGAACGCGGCGCGGCAGCTTGCGGCCGCATCCGCGCTAACGCGTGACCGCGCGGTACGGCTTATCGCGGACGCGCTTACCGAGCGCGGCGAGGCATTGCTGGAGGCGAACGCTCGGGACATGGACGCCGCTCGGGCAAACGGTATGAGCGACGCGCTGCTTGATCGGCTGGAGCTTACCGCCGGACGATTGATCGCAATCGCGGACGGCGTAAGGCAAGTCGCGGCGCTGGATGATCCGCTCGGCGCCGGCGAGGTGAAAACTCGCCCGAACGGGCTTATCGTTATGCGGAAGTCGGTGCCGCTCGGCGTAGTCGCGTTCATCTATGAGGGTCGCCCGAACGTCACTGCGGACGCCGCCGCGCTATGCGTGAAGTCCGGCAACGCCGTCATTTTGCGCGGAAGCTCCGGCGCGATTAACTCTAACATCGCGATCGTAAGCGTAATCCGGGAGTGCCTGATTCAAGCGGGTTTGCCCGAAGATTGCGTGCAGCTGATTGAGGATACGACTCGCGAGTCCACGGAGACGCTCATGCGGATGACCGGGTACGTTGACGCGCTGATACCTCGAGGCGGCGCGGGCCTGATCCGTGCGGTCGTGGAGAACTCCAAGGTGCCGGTAATCGAGACTGGGATCGGGATCTGCCACTTGTACGTAGACTCCGCTGCGAACCTTGACAGCGCGGTCGAGATCTGCTACAACGCGAAGACCTCGCGCCCCAGCGTATGCAACGCGATCGAGCAGCTGATCGTGCACTCCGACGTCGCGGAGACGTTCCTGCCGATGGTGAAGCGACGCTTGGACGAGAAGCACGTGGAGCTTCGCGGCGACGCGGCGGTGCGAGCGATTCTGCCCGACGCTCTGCCCGCGACGGAGGAGGACTACCGCACGGAGTTCCTCGACTACATACTCGCGGTCAAGTGCGTAAACAGCGTGGACGCGGCAATCGCGCACATCAACGCGACCGGTTCCGGACACAGCGAGGCGATCGTGACGCGGGACTACGGTAACGCTCAGCGATTCTTAAACGAGGTTGACGCGGCGGCGGTGTATGTGAACGCGTCGACGCGGTTCACGGACGGGTTCGAGTTCGGGCTCGGCGCGGAGATCGGGATCAGCACTCAAAAACTGCACGCTCGCGGCCCGATGGGACTGCGGGAGCTTACCAGCTACAAATTCGTCGTCTATGGCGACGGTCACGTGCGGGAATAGGAGGTGTAAGCTTGGATTACTTTACAGAGTCGTTATCGAAGCATCGCGAGTGGGGCGGCAAGCTGGAGACTGTCCCCAAGATGGCGATTGCAAGCCGAGAGGATCTCTCGCTGGCGTACACTCCGGGAGTAGCGTCGGCATGTCTCGCGATTCGCGATACTCCGTCGGAGAGCTTCGCGCTGACGTCGCGTAAGAACACGGTCGCGGTAGTGACGGACGGCACGGCGGTGCTGGGATTGGGCGACATCGGACCGGAGGCCGCGATGCCGGTCATGGAGGGCAAATGCGCGCTGTTCAAGGCATTCGGCGGCGTGGACGCGGTTCCGCTGTGCATCCGCAGTAAGGACGTCGACACGATCGTGGAGACGGTCGCGCTGCTTGCCGGGTCGTTCGGCGGGATCAACTTGGAGGACATCTCCGCGCCGCGCTGCTTCGATATCGAGGATAAGCTGAAGTCACGGCTTGACATACCCGTGTTCCACGATGACCAGCACGGCACAGCGATAGTGGTGCTTGCGGCATTGACGAACGCGCTTAAGCTGACAGGTCGAGAGCTTCGCGATTGCCGAGCGGTGATCTCCGGAGCGGGCGCGGCGGGCACCGCGACTGCGAAGCTTTTGAAAGCGTGCGGACTGGACGATATCGTGATGGTCGCCAGCCGCGGGATCATTCACCCGGCGGAGTATTGGCTTACCGCACCTCAGCGCGAGATGGCGGGCTGGACGAACCAAGGGCGCGAACGCGGGAGCCTTGCGGACGCGGTGCGAGGTCGCGACGTATTCATTGGTGTATCCGCGCCGGGCATCTTGACGCAAGATATGGTGCGAACGATGGCGGGAGGCTCGATTATCTTCGCGATGGCGAACCCGGTGCCGGAGATCATGCCGGACGCCGCTAAAGCCGCCGGAGCGGCGATCGTCGGAACCGGACGCAGCGACTTCCCGAACCAGATCAACAATGTGCTCGCGTTCCCCGGTATCTTTCGCGGAGCGCTGGACGCGAGAGCGGCTCAGATTACCGAGGAGATGAAGCTTGCGGCAGCGTCGGCGATTGCGGACTTCGCGAGCGAGTTCGGCGAGGTAAGCTCGGAGCGCCTATTGCCGGAGGCGTTCGACCCCGGATTGGGCGACGCCGTCGCTCGGCGCGTTCAATCGGCGTGCCGCAAGCCAGCGGCGGCGTTCCAAGACGGCTGAGTTCCTCCTCCCTCATCTATTGCTATTATACCACAAAACGGTGCGAATGTCAAGTCCTTTTTTGCATTGGAGCCTCCCAAATTTTGGTGTGCTCGAGCGAAGAAAAAGCTTGACATTCGCACCGTTTTGTGGTATAATAGCGGCAGTGGTTAGAACATGCGGGCAGAGACTTCCGCGCCGCACGAATCACCGACCGCCATCAGGGCGGGTGATGATTCGCCCCGCCCGGCGGCGGGCAAGTGCTTGCCCTTGTGGTATAATAGCGGCAGTTAGGGCTATCGCTCAACGCTGCGAGACTCGAACCGGTTGATCAGCGTAAGCGATACAAACGAGATCGCGGTGATCACGGCGACCCAGATGTACGCGGTCTCGCGCTCGTTCGCTTGAACCGCAGAGTAGATCGCGAGGCTCATCGTCTGAGTGCGGCCCGGAATGTTCCCGGCAAGCATCGCAGTCGCGCCGAACTCTCCAAGTGCGCGAGCGAAGGTCAGCACGGTGCCGGACAATATGCCCGGGCGGCACGTTGGAACCACAATCTGCCAGAATATGCGCGTCTCACCGGCTCCGCAGACTCTCGCGGCGGCGATCAAGTCTCGATCCATCGACTCGAACGCACCGCGTGACGTGCGGTACATCATCGGGAACGCGACGACCGTCGCGGCAATCATTGCTCCGCGAATGTGGAAGACGATCGGGAAGTCAAGCTCCGCAAGCCACTTCCCAAACGCGCCGCTCCGCCCGAACAGCATTAGCATGAAGAACCCGATGACGGTAGGCGGCAATACCAGCGGTAACGTCAGCAATCCGTCCAGCAACGCCTTCGTACGGCGTAGCTTAACCGCGTTCCACGCGGCGAATAGCCCAAGCGCGAACGCGAACGCAGTCGCGCATACCGCGACCTCCAGCGAGATTAGTATCGGCGACCAATATTGCGGCATGACTCGCCTCCCTCTAACCCGAGCGAGGGCGCGCCGCAGCGACGCGCCCCGCGGTCTGTTGAACTATGCGATGGTGAAGCCTGCGGCAGTGAAGATCGACCTCACGGAGTCGGAGCCAAGGAACGCGAGGAACGCCCGCGCCGTGTCCGGGCTCTTGCACTCGCTTAGCACCGCGCCGGGATAGACGATCGGCGCGTGACTGCCGTCAGGAGCCGTCGCGATAATCTCGACTTTGTCGCCGCTCGCCAGTGCGTCAGTCGCGTAGACGAATCCGACGTCCGCCTCGCCGCTTTCAACGTATGCGCGAACCTTGCCGACGTCGGACCCAAGCGTCAGCGTCAGCGCGTTAAGCTCTGCGGTCAACCCGAGGTGCTCGTAAACCTCGCGTGCGCGGTCGCCCGCCGGAACGGACTTCGCCTCGCCAATCGCGACAATGCCGCTCTTGCCGACTTTCGTCACTACGTCCTCAAAGGACGTTATCCCTTTCGGATTGCCCTTCGGGACGATAAGGACGAGTGTATTCTTAAGTAAGTCGGTGCGGGAGTCCGTGATGATCAAGTCGTCGACCTTGTTCATGTTCGCCTCGTCAGCGGAGAAGAACATATCGCCGCCGCCCTCGCGGATCTGCGTTGCGAGAGCGCCCGAGCCGCCGAAGTTCGTCTCAATCTTGACGTTAGGGTACAACGCGGTGAACTCGGCAATCGACTTCTCGAACGTCGCCTTGAGGCTTGCAGCGGCGTGAATCAGCAAAGCCGCGTTCTCGTCGGGAATGGTCAGCAGATCCGCAGTCGAGGTCGCTGAGTTGAACGTAGCGTAGGCTCCGACGTTTGCGAAGTCGCGCAGTCTGAAATAGTTCGAGCCGTCAATCTTGTAGACGGTGAACCCTACGGCGGCTCCGTCGATCGTGACGACATCGGTCGAGGCTTCGAACGCCTTGTACGCCAGGGGTTTCGCGGTGCTTTCGGTACCGTTCGGCACGTAGGGCGAACCCGTGGTGATCGCAACGGTACCGCTCGCATACTCGATGGAGAACTCGGCGGTCGAGCCCTTCAGCAACAGCGCGACGTCGCGAATCTTAAGGTAGTTCTCCCCATTGATAGTGTACGCGGCGAACACGTCGGCGGCTTCGCCGTTGACCTTAAGGGAGTGCGAGCTTACGCTGACGCTCTCACCCGCTGCGAATGAGGGGATCGCGGCACTCAGCAGCAGCACGAGTGCCATAGAAAGCGCGAGTAGTTTCTTGCGCATGGTTGGGATCCTCCTGAAAGTAATGAATGTAGTTAGAACGTGCAAGTGGTATTGCCGTGCGAATCGCTGTGCGCGATAACTCGCTTCGAGTGGTTTCCTCGCAACACTTGCCTATAATAGCATATCTCGACATGCTTGTCAAGCACTTTTTATGCGGTGTACTATATCCCCGTTTACCGCGGCCGCAATCAACTGCCTGCTCAAGACTGCCGGCTTCACGCAGTCGTCAAGCGTTACCGCTTGACGAGCTTAATCGCCATCAACTCTTCAAAGTACTTGTTATCGACAATGTATTCGCAAGCGTGTCGCGCACAGCCCCGGCAATTTCGCGGGCGAGGTTTACCGGAACGGCGTTTCCCACCATCTTATACCCGTTGGCGATGTCCGTATAATAGAACGTAAACGCATCAGGGAAAGTTTGTATACGAGCGCACTCACGCACGGTCAAGCGACGATACAAGTGCTCATAACCAGGCGCGAATACTCGCTTATTTTGCTCTACGAAAAGCATTTTAGGAGCTTGCGGATGTAATGGAGCGTGCCGTCCTCCCGCTTGAATAGTAAACGATTGCTCGTCCCATGTACGGACGCGATTTCGCGACATAAATATAGTTGAAAATCCACCTATCATGTACTCGTGATTGCTTAGGCGGCAGTTTCCTGTGTTCGCCTTGTTTTTCTCCAATGCAGGCACAGCGGTGTCCTGCAAATCTCCGATTATATCTCGCAACGTCATCTTGAAATTACACGGTTTAGGGAACTTGAACTGCACCTTCAAATCGTGCCGGAATCCAACATAGAACACGCGCTTGCGGTCTTGCGGTACACCGTAATCAGCGGCGTTCAGAAGCTGAATGAATACATCATACCCGGCGTTTTCAAACTTCGTGATTATCCCGCGAACCGCTTCTCGATGTATGTCGGCAAGCATTCCCGACACGTTTTCGGCTACGAAAAACTTAGGCTGCTTATCGTTCAGTATGCGTATATACTCATAGAACAACTGACCGCGCAGGTCGTCGATCCCTCGCAACGCACCCGCTTCGCTCCAACTCTGGCACGGAGGTCCGCCGATAATTCCATCGCAGCCCGGAATCTCGTCCGACTGTATCCGGCGAATATCGCGCCTGTCAAGCGGCGCGGCATGATTTTTTTCGTACGTTTCCCAGATTGAGTTATCGTACTCATTCGCCCAAATGATATTGAACCCGGCTTTCTCAAAGCCCAAATCCATACCACCCGCTCCCGCGAAAAGACTGACTACATTCATCGCCTTACCTCCTGAAGGTTATCAGCTTTGCTGACTTAAGTTGTGACGGATTATCGGGCGTTTTGATGCTTACATCGCGTATTGACAGCCCACTATTACTCCCGGCAAGCGCAAGCAGGCTATCACGCTCCGGTTGGGGAAACGTGCTGAATTTATCAAAGTTGATAACCGCCATCATCTCAAAATCCGTATCTGCTTGCGGAGTATAGACATAGGAAAACGCCTTCGCCGGATTTTCAATGCCCCACATCCCGCGCATGCGAAGGTAGGTTATGCCAAGAGGGTCAACGCGATTCACACGACCGCGTTCCTTAGTGTCAGCGAACTCGACATCGGGTATGGTATGAACGCCGTCACGAATGGTCGTACGAATACGCTCATAAATTCCCGCACTTGCGGCGTAATCTGCTCCGTAGACGAGATACAATTTGCGTAAATGGTTATCATTTACAACTCCCACGGCAAATATCAAGTCCTTCTCCGTCCAGCTTTCGCAACTACGACAAGCCGCAGTAATCATCGGACTGGTTGAGAACAGTTTCGCTTTCGGATATGAGCTATTAAGCGCAAGCGAAGACCCTGCATTCTCAATCTTTTTGACCTCAATAGCATCGCTACCACGCAAAATTATGTCGGGCGGATTATTCTGATTCCCGAGGTATGAGAATACCTCATTGAACCGCTTTAGGCGGGTATCACCGTTCTGTTCGCTAACCGTTCCCGCAAAAACGTCTTTGACGTATTCTTCCAAAGCGTCTCCCATATTGTTTACGCGGTTGTGGCTAGATAATGCTCGCTCAGCTTATGTATTGGTTCGGTGACAATGTTAGAAATTGCAGTTAGCAATGAAACTTGCATCAGTCATTCTCTCCTTTATCGGGGTTCACGACGATAATCCATCCTTAGCATACCACAACTCACGCCACATGTCAACCTGCGATTTGGGATGAGCTTTCCGTTTACCGCGGCATATAGCACCGTCTCAACACCGAGCATTCCGATAAGTTTGATAATTATTACACTTCGTTCACGAAAAAGCAATTGCATTCCGGACGAAAACATGCTATAATGGCAACCGTCAGTAGGTGACGTATACGTGCTCATCTTAATTGCCGCTGCTGCAATCGACCCCTCGATTCACGGTATTGTCAGAAATTTGTTGTAGTACGAGGATAACGACCGCCGCCGATTTTTCACAGCCTCAATTCAGTAACGGTGGGGCATGGATAAAATACGGCAAGGGAGGCAGACGAAGTAATACACAAATTTATGACATTACCCGATTCACGGCAAAGCGCGCACTCTACAAAGTGGGAGGATTCGCCAAACATGGAATCCCGCATCAAATCGGGGCGGCTGCGTATCGGCGGAATGACGTGCGTTAACTGCTAAACAAAGATTGAACGCAAGCTTCTCCGCACCGACGGAGTCCACAGCGCAACAGTAAGCTATCGCTCCGGCGTCGCGGTCATCGTCTACGATCACGATATAACCACGATGGAGCAAATAACCGCGGTCGTCCGCAAGTTAGGTTATGACGCTCCGGCAGGCGAACTCTCGCCCGGGGAACGGGTTGCTCGCACAGCCGCGATACTTGCCGGTATCATCGCGCTGTTCGCAGCGTTTCAGGGTTTGGGACTGCTGAACGTGCTC
>JAITGH010000180.1 GCA_031280855.1 Oscillospiraceae bacterium
GGGCAGCATCGATTTAAGCGGATTCCAAGGCTCAAACGCATTACTGCGCGACGGAGCAGACCTTGTTACCAGCGGTTGGGACATTGTCGGACGGTACCAGTGGCGTATGCCGGGTAAGATTCGCTTGAAAAAGCCTCGGCATCAGCTGATCTCGCCTCCGGCACAGTCCGACCGCACGCCGGCTCCGCGTACTCGCGGTGTCGAGCGTACTCGCAGTGACGAGCGTACTCGCAGTGACGAGCGCGGCTCTCGCGGCGATGGGCAGCGCGTAGAGTTGGAGCCGCGTAAGCGCCCGGAGGGTCTGACGGAGCATGAGGCGCTGGTGTTTGACTCTGTCGGAGCGTCCACCCCTGCGGACGCAATTACCGCTCGAACGAAGCTGCGGCCGGAGCAGGTCATGGTTGCGCTGACACTACTTGAGCTTAAGGGTCTGGTCAAGAATTGCGGGCACATGCAGTATGATCGCGTCGACTGACGCAACTTTCCAATAACCGAGGTATACCAATGGCAGGTAAGACAAACTTAGTAATCGTGGAATCGCCCGCGAAGGCGAAAACAATCGAGAAGTATCTCGGCGCGGGCTATAAAGTCGCGGCGTCGATGGGGCACATGCGCGATCTTCCGAAGAGTAAGTTCGGCGTTGACATTGAGGCCGGCTGGGTGCCCGATTATCAGGTGCTCAAGGGGAAGGAGCACCAGGTTGCGGAGCTGCGCTCCGCCGTGAAGAAGTCCGACAAAGTCTATCTGGCGACCGACCCGGATCGCGAGGGCGAGGCGATCGCGTGGCATCTTAAAGAGATGCTCGAACTGCCGGACTCGAAGGCGCTTCGCGTTACGTTCAATGAGATTACAAAGAAAGTCGTAACGGACAGCATACAGTCCCCCAGGGCGCTTGACATGGATCTCGTCGACGCGCAACAGGCGCGCAGGATCCTGGATCGCGTCGTAGGTTACGAGCTATCGCCGGTGCTGTGGAAGAAGGTACGGCGCAACCTTAGTGCGGGGCGAGTGCAATCCGCGACGACGAAGATGGTTTGCGACCGTGAGGCGGAGATTCGCGCATTCATCCCGGAGGAATACTGGGAGCTTGACGCGGCGCTGCTCGCCGGTACGTCCGAGTTCACCGCGCACTTCTACGGCGCGGACGGCGTGTCGAAGCAGCAGACTCTGCGCTCACAGGAAGAGACCGACGCGGTAATCGCGGCCGTGCGTGACGCCGCGTTCACCGTCAAATCGATCAAGCGCGGAGAGCGTCGGCAGAACCCTCCGCCTCCGTTCGCGACAAGCACAATGCAACAGGACGCGTCGCGGCGGCTCAACTTCGCGCCGTACAAGACGATGAGCGTCGCTCAAGTGCTGTATGAGAGCGGACTCATCACATATATGCGTACTGACTCGCTGCGGATCTCGCCGGAGGCGCAGGCAAGCGCGAGGGCGTATATCGGCACGAGATACGGGCAGCCGTACGTGCCGTCAAGCCCGAATGCGTACAAGTCGAAAGCGAACGCTCAGGACGCGCACGAGGCGATCCGCCCGTCCGATCCGACGCTTACGCCTGAAAACGCGGGCTTGAACGGGGATAACTTGAAGCTGTACCGTTTGATCTGGTCACGGTTCATGGCAAGCCAGATGACTCCGGCGGTTCACGATACGGTAACGTTAGACTCGGTTGCGGCGGGCTGGGTGTTTCGGGCGACGGAGTCCGCGCTTAAGTTCCCGGGGTTTCTCGCGGCGTACGATGAGCTTAACGGCGAGTCGAAGTCGAACTCGAAGAAGCCGCTGCCGCCGCTTAAAGACGGCGATCCGCTGAAACTTAAGTCGCTGTCGCCTCAGCAGAAGTTCACTCAGCCTCCGGCGCGTTATACGGAGGATAGCCTTATCCGAGCGATGGAGGAGCAGGGTATCGGTCGCCCGAGCACCTACGCGCCGACGATCTCCACCATCGAACGCCGCGACTACGTCGTCAAGGAGGGCAAGGCGCTTAAGCCGACGCCGCTTGGCGAGACGGTTAACCTGCTCATGGAGGATCGGTTCCCGAATATCGTCGACGCCGCGTTCACCGCGCAGATGGAGTCGTTGCTTGACGGCGTCGAGGATGGTACGCGTGAGTGGAAAGCGGTGCTAAGCGATTTTTACCGCGATTTCCGTCCGCTGGTGGTAGCGGCGGAGGACATACCGCGCTATAAGGTGCCGGTCGAGGAGACGGACGAGATCTGCGAGCTATGCGGGATGCCGATGGTAATCAAAAGCGGACGGTTCGGGCGATTCCTGTCGTGCTCCGGGTTCCCCGAGTGCAAGGGCACTCGCCCGTTGACGGAGACGATGCCGGGTCAATGCCCGAAATGCGGCGGCAGGATCCTCAAGCGCGAGAGCAAGAAGGGTGCGCGCAAGTACACGTTCTTCACGTGTGAGAAAGGCAAGGACGAGTGCGGGTTCCTCACGTTCGACGTTCCGACGGAGGATATCTGCCCGGAGTGCGGGAAAACGATGTACAAGAAGCCCGGCAAGGGCGCGCATAAGTCGTTCTGCGCGACGGAGGGTTGCCCGCTATTCCTGCCCGAGGATCAGCGCGGCGGCCGAACGTGGAAGAAGAAGCAAGCCTCCGACGCGGCGGTCGAGCCGCCCGATGCCGCAATCGCTCAATCTGCGGATACGAAGTCTACGGCGACCAAGAAGTCTACGGCTAAGAAGCCTGCGGCTAAGACTGCGGCTAAGAAGCCTGCGGCGAAGACTACGACGAAACCTACGGCTAAGAAGACTACGGCGGCGAAGGAAACGGCGTGAGCGAATCGAGGGAGGGCGCGGCGATGGCGCATGAGGTTACGGTTATCGGCGCGGGACTCGCGGGGTGCGAGTCGGCGTGGCAGCTTGCGCGGCGAGGCGTGCGAGTGCGATTGTGCGAGATGAAGCCCTCACGGCGAAGTCCGGCGCATGTCGCGGATTCGTTCGCGGAGCTGGTGTGCTCGAACTCGCTGAGGTCGGACGAGCTTACGAACGCGGTAGGGCTGCTGAAGGAGGAACTGCGGCGGCTGGAGTCGCTGATCATGCGATGCGCGGATGCGAATCGCGTTGGCGCGGGGGGCGCACTTGCGGTTGACCGCGTGAGGTTCTCCGACGCAGTTACCGCCGCGATTCTGGCGGAGCCGCTGATTGAGGTCGTGCATGGTGAGGTGGCCGCGATCCCCGACGGCGTCGTGGTAATCGCGACGGGACCGCTTACCGGCGACGCGCTAGCCTCTCGAATCGCGGAGCTTACCGGCGGCGCGGAGTATCTCTCGTTCTTCGACGCCGCCGCGCCGATCGTTACGTTCGACAGCGTGGATATGACTCGAGCGTTCTTCGCGTCGCGCTATGACAAGGGCGACGCGGACTACATCAACTGTCCGATGACCCGTGCGGAGTACGAGGCGTTCATAGCGGAGCTTTCGACGGCGGAGGAAGCTCCGGTGCACGGCTTCGCGGACGAGGGTGTGTTCGAGGGCTGTATGCCCGTCGAGGTCATGGCAAGGCGCGGAGTCGAGACCTTGCGCCACGGTCCGCTGAAACCCGTCGGATTGCGCAACCCGGACGGAAGTTCGCCCTACGCCGTTGTACAGCTTCGGCGCGAGGACTCCGCAGGGACGCTGTTCAATCTCGTCGGATTCCAGACTCACCTTAAGTTTGGGGAGCAGAAACGCGTATTCTCCCTGATACCGGGGCTGGAGTCCGCGGAATTTGTGCGGTACGGCGTGATGCATCGCAACACGTATATTAACTCGCCGCAGCTGCTCGACCGCTTCTACCGCGTGCGGAGCCGGCCGCGAATTCGCTTCGCCGGGCAGATAACGGGTGTCGAGGGCTACGTAGAAAGCACCGCGTCCGGGTTGCTGGTCGGACTGGAGACCGCGCTGGAACTTCGCGGTGAGCCTCCGCGCCGATTCCCGCCGGAGACTGCGATCGGCGCGTTGGCAGAGTACGTCTCAAGCTCCCCCTCACGCGACTTTCAGCCGATGAATATCAACTTCGGAATCATGCCGCCGCTCGACCGCAAGATCAAAGGCAAGCGCGAGAAGAATCTGGAGATCTCCGTACGCGCACTAAGCCTAATATGACTGCAAGATAAAATCGGCTTGAGCGAGGGTGATCCCCTCGCTCAAGATTTATGCTCGATTGCGGCTACTTGCTGATAGCGGATCTGATCAGCTTCTTAAGCTCTACAATCGGGATAATCGAGATTGCCAGACCTACCGCAAGGCCCAACTGCGCAAGGCTGAGCGGCTCCAAACTGAACGCCGTATTCAGACCCGGTATGTAGATCACCATCAGGGTCAGAGCCGTGCTTAACGCCATCGCGCCCCACAGCAGCTTATTGTGCGTGCCGAGCGTGAAGATCGACGTCACTCTCGACCGCATGTTAAGCGAGTGGAAGACCTCGCACATCGCCAGCGTCATGAACGCCATCGTCTGCCGATTAGCGGAGTCACTATCGCCGGTGCCGAGTTGGAAACTTGCAAGCGCCAGCAACCCGATCAGCACGCCCTGCCAAATGACGTCGACGCCCAGACCTCCGCTGAAGATCGAGTCATTCGCGGGGCGCGGAGGTTTACGCATCGCGTCCGACTCCGCAGGTTCTACGCCTAACGCCATCGCGGGGAAAGTGTCCGTTACCAGGTTGATCCACAGGATGTGAATGGGTCGGAACAGCGCGAATCCCGCAATTGTCGCGATGAAGATCGAGACGACCTCCGCGAGGTTAGAGCTTAACAGGAACTGCACGGCCTTGCGTATATTCTCATAGATGCGGCGCCCCTCACCGACTGCGCTGACAATCGTCGCGAAGTTGTCGTCGGCGAGCACCATATCAGCGACGTTCTTCGTGACGTCGGTGCCGGTGAGTCCCATGCCGACGCCAATATCGGCGGCCTTGATGCTGGGCGCGTCCTTCACTCCGTCGCCGGTCATTGCGGCGATCTTGCCCAGTTTCCTCCACGCGTTGACGATCCGCACCTTATGCTCCGGCTGTACGCGAGCGTACACGCCGTATTTGGTAACGTCGAACTGCTTATCGTCGAGTTGAGTCAGCTCCGACCCTGTAATCGCCTGTACGCCGG
>JAITGH010000094.1 GCA_031280855.1 Oscillospiraceae bacterium
ACGACGTCGATCGGCTGACCGTAGTTGAACATCGACGCGACGACGGTGAAGATCTCGCGATTCGTCTCGCTGTAGAAGTCCTCCGGACGCAGAACCTCCAACACGTCGCCAACCCCGGCTCCGTGTAAGAGAATCGACCCTATCACCGCTTGCTCCGCCATGTTATCGTGCGGCAAGCTCAAAGTATCCGGCAGTCCCATTCGTAACCTCGCGCAGGTTGAGTTTTGTCTCTGTGCATTCCAAATGCGGTCGGCGCAGCGCACGTAGCGCGCTAACGCCCCGAAGTCATCGCTCGACCACGATGAGGTTGATGGTGCCGGAGATCTCGAACCCGAGTTTAACCTTGACCTCAAAGGTTCCGAACGCCTTAATCGGATCGTTTTGGACGATGCGGTTCTTCTCGACGGCGATACCGTGCTGCTCGGCAAGCGCGTCAGCGATTTCCTGACTGGTGATGCTGCCGAACAGGCGGCCGCCCTCGCCCGCACGTGCGCCGACTTTGACGACGATGGACTCGAGCCGCTTCGCAGTCGCGGCGGCGGCGGCGCGGTCGCGCTCGTCCTGCGCGGCTTTCGCCTTCTCGCGCTGTTTAAGCTCGTTCATATTCTCGGACGTAGCGGCGACGGCAAGTTTACGCGGGATAAGATAGTTTCTGGCGTACCCGTCGGAAACCTCGGCGGCCTCGCCCTTCTTGCCTTGACCCTTGACATCTTGTAACAGTATAACTTTCATCGTTGGGACACTCCAATGCGGAAACTTCATGTAGATTCGCCGAGACGCGGAAAACGCAACGCCGCGCCTCGGCGAGTGCTCAATTAATCGTGGTGGTGATCGTGGTCGTGACCATGCTCATGGCTATGCTCATGGTCATGGTGGTAGTCGTCGTGCGCGTGGTCATGGTGGTGATGGTCGTCTTCATCGAAGATCTCGGGTTCATCGTCGACGGCGCCGTCGGACTTGAGGTTCACGATTTCCTCCTCGATAACGGCGATGCGCTGCTGCGCGAGCGAGACTTTCTCGACGTCGGCGAGCATAACGTCGTGGGGAGTGTCGGCGAAGTGCTCGACGTAGAGCTTGCCGATCTGCTGGTAGGATCTGCGAATGATCTCGCGCTCACCGAGCATCTCCGCCTTAAGGCGGCCAAGCTTGGCGGCGTAGGAGATTTTCTCGCCCGCTGACTTTGCGATGTTGATGGCGTGACCCGCAACGACTCCGGCGGTCTCGCCTACTTTTTGTTTCAGTTCGTCGAAATTCGGCATGAGATGTGCCTCCTATATTAAGGTAACTCTATTATAACACATCGCGCTTGAAATTGCAAGCATATTGTGTTATAATAAGGTGTACGAATTGTAAATTTTTTAGCCAACGCTCACAAAGGAGGCACCCGAGATGAAAACGACGTACCAATTGACAATCGCGGGACTGACGCGGACGCTACCGCTATGCCCGCTGAACGAGGGGCTTCAGATCGCGGCGTTCGTGATCTTCGGCGACGTGGAACTTACCGTGCGGAGCGCGGCGGAGCTTTTGAAGCTTGCGCCCGACTATGACTACCTGATCACCGCAGAGTCGAAGGGGATCCCGCTGGTTTACGAGATGGCGCGTCAGCGCGGCGACCGCAAGTACTTGCTGGCGCGGAAATCACGTAAACTGTACATGTCCGACGTCTTCAGCGTCGAGGTCGACAGCATCACAACGACGGGCACGCAAAGCCTGTACATCAACGGCGAAGACGCGGAACTGATGCGCGGTAAGCGGATCCTGATCGTCGACGATGTAATCTCGACCGGGAACTCTCTAAACGCGATCGAGGCACTCGTCCGCTCTGCCGGAGGCGGGATAGTCGGACGCATGGCGATCCTTGCGGAGGGCGACGCGATCCCTCGCAACGATATTACTTATCTTGCGGAACTTCCGCTGTTCGACTCGTCCGGCGAACCGATGTGAGCGGCGTTCAACCGTTCAACTTCACAATCGAAACGATCAGTAGTAACTCGGCATATTCGGCGGCAGCGATTTGCATCGTTCAACCACTCTCAACCATGCGGTAACGCGAGGGAATCGTCGGGTAAGCGGTCGAACCTTGGTGAAGGCCGTAGAAATGCGCAGAACGCGAGAACGTTAAACTTTTGCTCAACTTTCGGCATATTTTGGCAAATTCGCGTTCAACTTCCGTGCAACTATCGGCAATCACCGGACATGCGAATCATCGCGGGCGCAGTTGCGCATACTAACGGTTAGTTTCAATCGTTAGGAGCGGCCGAGATGAAGAAGATTACAGCATTGACACTTGCGGCGGTATGCGCCGCGATTACGCTGACGGCGGCGTTCGCATGCCAAGCGGCGCTATCACGCGGTACCGCGTACGCGACGGAGTCCGGACTTGCGCATGACGTGAACCTGCCGGTGCTAATGTACCATAACGTGGTGACGAATCCGGCTCGAGCCGGGGAGTACTCGATTACTCCGGCGACGTTCGAGCGCGACATGCAGTACCTGCTGTCACGCGGGTATACGACGGTGTCGGTATCGGATGTACTGGCGTGGCTGGAGGACGGCGCAACGCTTCCGCGCAAGCCCGTGCTGGTGACGTTCGACGACGGTCAGTGCGGAGTGTGGCACTACCTGCGCCCGATTATGGAGCGGCTCGGAGTTAAGGTTACGGTTAACATCGAGGGCGCGTACACAGACCGCGACAGCGCGGCGGAGGATCACAACCCGGAGTACTCTAACCTCACGTGGACGGAACTCGCGGAGCTTTCCGCGCACCCGTTGTATGAGCTTGGCAACCACACGTACAACATGCACTCCGGCGAGGGCTATCGGCTCGGATGCAAACGCCGCCCCGGCGAATCCGCAGAGGCGTACGCGGCCGCTTTAACCGCTGACGTTGAGCGTCTGCAATCGCTGTTCGAGTCCCGCTGCCGCGTCTCGCCGAACGTGTTCGCGTATCCGTTCGGGTTCATCTCGGACGAGAGTATGCCGATCCTCACGCAACTCGGCTTCAAGGCGTTGCTGACGTGTTATGAACGGACAAACGTTCTCAACGCAACGTCTGAGCTGCCGCTCGTACTGCACCGTTATAACCGCTCCGGCAGCGTCTCGACGGAGACCTACATGGCTCGGCTGCTTGGCAAGTCCGGCTAGCGCGATGACGCCGGCTGTCAAAATCGGGTGAGCCATTTCCCTAAAATATGCTTGTAATCGTCCGACATATATGCTATAATAGGAAGAGTTACGAACACCGATAAGCAATACGGACCGGAGGTTACAACACATGGACATAACGACCGAGGAATCAATGCGCGGCAAGTACTTATGTTTTCGCGTTAGTGACGGCGATTTCGGGATCGAGATCAACTATGTCACGGAGATCATGAAGATGCAGGACATCACGCCTGTGCCGAACACGAACGGCTACGTCAAGGGAATCATCAATATGCGCGGTACGCTCGTCCCCGTCATTGACATGCGCACCCGATTCGGGCAAGGCGCGATCAACTACAGTGAGCGCACATGCATAATCGTGCTCAGCATGGACGGCGTTGAAATCGGACTCATCGTTGACGAGATTCAAGAAGTCATGGAGATTGAGAACTCCGTCGTGCAAACGCCTCCGGCGACCGTCAGTCCCGAATTCGGCTCTGCGAACTTCGTCAAGGCGATCGGATATCCGAACAGTACGATTATCCAGATACTGGACATCAACAAGATCTTCGAAACAGACGAAATCCCGGCATAGCAGGCATCAGGACGTTCATGGTGGTACGATACAGACAAATACGAACCGACCGAGGAACAAGTATGCACATAAACGATGCGGACTTCAAACGGCTGCGAAATTACATGCAGTCGAACTATGGGATCAACCTCGTACAGAAGCGAACGCTGATCGAGGGACGGCTTAGCGCGATCATCAACCGCGGCGGGTATACGGGTTTCACCGATTTCCTTGACGCGGCATTCGCAGACAAGACCGGCGGCATGATCGACACGCTGCTTACGCGGCTTACGACGAACTACACGTACTTCATGCGGGAGGAATCCCACTATCGCTTCCTGAACGAAATCGCTCTGCCGGAATGGACGTCACGGCTGGCAAGCCGCGATCTTCGTACTTGGAGCGCGGGCTGTTCCAGCGGTGAGGAACCCTATACGCTCGCCATGATATACGCGGAGTTCCTCGGGGAGGCTCGCCGCGACTGGGATGCGAAGATACTCGCGACTGACATCTCGCCGAAGGCACTAACCACCGCGAAGCTCGGGGTGTACTCTCCCGAGCATATCGAGCGTCTTCCCCCGATGTGGGCGCACAAGTACTTTGATAAGCAGGTCAACAGAAGCGGCGAGGTAACCTACGCCGTGAAGCCCGTTATCAAGCAAGAGATAAACTTCGGGCAGTTCAATTTGATGGGCTCGTTCATGAGATTCCGGCGTAAGTTCCACATCATCTTCTGCCGGAACGTGATGATCTACTTTGAGAACGCGACGAAGCGCGACTTGGCGGAGAAGTATTACAACGCGCTGGAACCCGGCGGGTATCTGATAATCGGACAGAGCGAGTCTCTATCCGGGATCTATGATCGGTTTCGGACAATGCAGCCATCGGTGTACAGGAAGGAGTGAGGGTATGCTGACAACCGGCACGCTTAGCTCCCGCTTGGTTGCGGTCGGAGCCTCCACCGGCGGGACGGAGGCGATGGCGCGGCTCTTCAAGCTATTGCCGCACCCGTTCCCCGGCATCGTGGTCGTACAGCACCTTCCGCCGTCGTTCACCGGGCTTTACGCCAAGCGACTGGACAAAGATCTGGCGTTCAATGTGCAAGAGGCCGCGGACAACGTGCGCATTATGCCGAACTCTATCTACATCGCGCCCGGGAATCGGCACTTGCTGGTGGAGCGTCGCGGCGGTCTGTGCTACACTCGGCTGGGCGACTCCGATAGGGTTAACGGTCACTGTCCGTCGGTCGACGTGCTGTTTAACTCGGTGGCGAACGAGCTTGGACGCCATGCGATCGGGATAATCTTAACCGGGATGGGAGCGGACGGCGCGATGGGGCTCCTACATATGCGCAATCGCGGCAGCTACACGATCGGTCAGGAC
>JAITGH010000189.1 GCA_031280855.1 Oscillospiraceae bacterium
ACGGAGACTGCGCCGTTCATCGCGGGGATCGGCGCGACGATCTCGCCGCTCGGGCTCATCCCGACGGATACGAAAGCGTTGGAGCGCGAGGAGCGCAAGTTCGGCAAGGACTCGGAGCAGGGTGAGAAGAAAGAGGGCAACATAATCTTCGGCGCGGCCGTACTGGCGGTCGGGGTAGTCGCCGCCGTCGGGCTTAGCGTATTCGCGTACATGGGCTACAATACCGCGCTGGAGACGAAGGAGAAGCTTGAGCGTGATATCAAGCAGCTTGCGCCGCTTGAGGCCGTGTATAACGATTATCTCTCGTATACCAAGGGTGCGGAGGACGCGCTTAAGCTGACGCGGTGGCTCGAATCGCCGAACGACTATTTAGACGCGTTCTTCGAGGAGATGGAAGCGAAGATGCCGCCGGAAGTTCTGACGCTTTCCGCAGATTGTACGGAACTTACCGTAACGCTTAACATGGAGGTTCCGACGAAGGTCGACGCGGCGAGAGTGCTTGTGCAGTTCCGCTCGTTTAAGAGCTTGAAGAACGTAATCATGGACGGGCTCACGCTGAGCGAGAATACTGAGGACGGCACGTTCAAGTGGACGTTCACGCTGGTGTGCGAGTACAACTACGCGGGGCGCGAGAAACTGGCGCCTCAGCCGTCGCCGGTGAAGACTCCGCCGCCGACTCCGTCGGCAAGCGCGTCGCCCGGCGCGACGGTAAGCGCGGCGGCAAGCGCGTCGCCCGAAGGGGGTGCATCTGAATGAAATTCGGTAAACGGGAGCTAAACCTCCTGCTGGTCGTCGCCGGTATATTGATCGGCATAGTCGGATACTTCGTCTTCTACAACGACTTCAACAACAAGAAGGAGAAAGTCACCAACGACTGCAAACCGCTGGAGAGCCGTATGAAGCAGCTTCGCGACTTCGAGGCGAATCAGCCGATGTACGAGAAGGGCATCGAGGACGCCGTCAAGACAATCGCCGACGTTGTTAACTGGTTCCCGCCAATGGTGCGCGTTGAGGACTCCATCCTATATACGCTGGGCATCGACGATGAGACAAACCGCTTCAGCATTGACGGCATGGGATTCTATACTTACGACCTGTTCGATGAGGAAGATCCGGATCACACCGATGTGGGAAATCTCGCGCATGTTTCAAGCCTGTCGTTCGACACGCCGACGTACCTGATGTCGTTCTCCGCCCGCCCGGAGCCTGACATGAAAACGGACATCAACTACAGCGCGTTCATGCTGTCGACCTCGCTGGGAATAGGGAATATTTGGTACAACGACTTGAAGGATATGATACGCTTCATCAACAACTCGCCGTACCGTACGTTCATCAATACAATAAGCATGAGCTATAACTCGAACACCGGTATGCTTAGCGGGACGATGCAATTCACGCAGGTATACCTGAACGATGGCGCGTACGAGTACATACCGACGGAGCTGCCGGAGATGCCGGAGGGCGTGGAGTACGGCATTGAGAATCCGTTCATGATCGAGCGTTAGCCACAAAGCGTAAAACGAAAGGAGGTCAGCGCAGTGACCGGAACGAAACGTAACGCGGGATTCTCGCTGGTAGAACTCATCATCTGTGTTGCAATACTTGCGGTGGTAATAGGATTAGTCGGACCGTCGATAGCGTCGATGTGGAAGTCAGAGGCACGCAAGTGCGCGTTTAACATCGACTCGCTGATCTCGAAGTGCCGAACGGACTCCATGAGTCGCGGATTCGTCGGCTATGACGATACCAAGACTCCCGAGGAGAACAAGATCGCGAACAAGGTCTACATTCGGATCTATGTCAAGGACGACAAGGTATACGGCGACACGTACTTCGGTACGGCGAAAGTTAACACGGATCAGCTTGGAGGTCACCGAGCCGCAGGCAGCCTTGAGGTAAACGGAACCGCCGTCAACGATAAGGGAGTGTTCATATCGTTCGACCGCGCAACCGGACGGCTGGACGTATTCGATACGACTCAAGCGTCCGAGACTCCGCCGAGCTCGTTAGGTACAATCAGCGGTAACACGTACTTCACGACCGGAACGTTTAAGGTCACCATCATCGCACTGACCGGAAAGCATGAGGTATCGGGATGAGCACGCGTATGAAACGCCGTAATAACCAAGGGTTCTCACTTGTCGAGCTGGTAATATCACTCGCGATCCTCGGCGTGCTATGCTTGATACTGTTCATGTTCATGCAGACCGGGGGGAACATGTTCGGCAAGATCTCTCGGATTAGCTCGCAGGAGATGAACTCCCAGACCGCGCTGGCGCAAATGCGTGAGTACATCGTCGACTGTAACGGTAAGATCACCATCGGAGCGGTAACCACCGCAGGGCAGACTATGGCAATCGAGCTGAAATCCGTTAACATGGCGGACGGTACCAAGAAGAATATCAAGTACACCTTCGAGTACATCGCGAATGCCGCCGACCCCGATAAAGGCAAAATCACCATCGATGAGGAGATCACCGACCCCTCGACCGGAAACGTGACGAACTCCGGGCATACTCCCGTCAATCTGATCGACCGCGTGAAGAGTTGCGTGTTTACCTCCGAGTTCAGCGACAAGGTTATCCACATCAAGCTGGAGTGCGTGAACTATAAACCTCCGGAGACTTACATCACCCTTCGCAACAAGTGCGAGGTCGTGGTCATCACGTAACGCAATCGCTCTGCCTGCAATCGCGGGCAGAGCGCTGTTTTCTCCGCGTCTCTCGCTCTACCCTCCGGCGGTGCCGAACCGCGCAAGCCTACCGCCGGAGAGTCTCACGCGATAGTAGACGATCAGCATGATCAGCGAGGCGAGCGTCGCGGCGGGAGTGCCGATTCCAACGTAGAAGAGCCGCTGCGACTCCGGAAGCGTGAGCCCAATGCGCTCGAGCGCCGACAGCGCGGCGCTCGGCACATGGCTAAGCGCGATCGACAGCGGAATCCGCACGGCGAACGCCGCTACGGTCTCATGCACCGCGACGAACGTCGTAATCCCGCACCCGTTCATGAACCCGTTTATGCAGAACACGAAGCTTACGAACAGGCAATCCCAAGAGAACGGGATCAGGAAACCCGCGCTTGCGGCGATGAGTTCCGGCATGTCCTCGCTTACGATCAGACTGACGACGGAGTTCGAAGCCAGACTTCCGACCAGCGTCGCGGGGATAGCGAAGGCGAGCGACAGCAGCACGCCCAGCTTCGCGCCGGAAAATGCGCGTTCCGGTTTCCCGGCTCCGATGTTCTGCGCGCTGAATGCGCTAAGCGCGGATCCGATCGCCATCGGTATGATCATATATATGTTAACAAGGTTATTGACGATCCCATT
>JAITGH010000197.1 GCA_031280855.1 Oscillospiraceae bacterium
AGTGGCTGCTATTGTGGCGGTCGTTCACGCATTGGATCGGCGGGATGGGAGTGCTGGCGCTGCTGTACGCGCTTCTGCCGTACCTTGAGGGCTACGCTCCGTTGCTTGTTGTTACGGAAGCGCCCGGACCGGTTAAGGGTAAGCTTGCGTCCAAGTCGAACATCTCCGCTCGAATCCTGTACGCGATCTACTTCGCGATTACGGCGGCACTGTTCATATTGCTATGCGCGGGCGGGATGAGCGTCTTCGATTCCGCGATCCACACGTTCGGCACCGTCGGCACCGGAGGGTTCTCCAATCAAGCGTTAAGCATGTCAACCTACGCGAATCCGTACTTTGAGATCGTCATCACCGTCTTCATGCTGATCTGCTCGGTCAATTTCAATCTATACTATCTGCTGATATTGAAGCGAGTGCGTGATGTGTTGAAATCGGACGAGGTGCGCTGGCTGCTGGCGATCTTCGCCGTATCGACTGCGCTGATTTTGATCAGTATCTACCCGCAGTACGGTCGGATCGGCACGTCGTTACGCTTGGCGGCGTTTCAGTCGGGAACGGCGATGTCGACGACGGGGTACTTCACGGAGGATTTCTCGAAGTGGCCGATCCTCGCGCAGACGGTGATGTTCATGCTGATGATAGTGGGCGGAAGTTCAGGCTCGACCGCCGGAGGGTTCAAGGTCGCCCGAATCATGTTGCTGTTCAAGGCGATGAAGCGCGGGTTAAAGAAGGCGCTGTTCCCGAACCTTGTGGAGGTCGTGCGGCTGGAGTCTAAAACCGTTGACGAGGTTTCCGTGCAAGGCGCTCAAACGTACTTATCCGTGTATCTGCTGATCATACTGGGCAGCGTGTTCGCGCTGTCGTTCGATCGGTACAACTTCGAGACGAACTTCTTGACGGTGATCTCATCGGTAAACAACATCGGGCTATGCTGGGGCGAGATTGGCGCAACGGGCAATCTTGCGGGATTCTCGGCACTGTCGAAGTTCGTGCTGATGGCGGATATGCTGCTGGGCAGGCTGGAGATCTTCCCGCTGGTGCTCGCGTTCTACGTCGGCGCGAAGCGCAAGTCTGCGCATTCGCGGTAACGCATTCGGTACCTTGCGCATAGTATAGCTCGGAGGTACCAAAATATGGCTGAACTTTTCAATGAGGGCGTCCGTATCATCGGACTGAGCGATGCGGACTTCAATTCCGGTTTTAACTCCGGTTTCAACAATGCGATTCGCCTGGAGAACGCGGCTCGCTTAGAGACCCCGAACGGTTTCAACAGCGCGATTCGCCTGGAGAATGAGAATGCGTTCAATAACGCGATTCGCCTGGAGAATGCGGCTCGCTTAGAGAACGCGAACTTGCAGCGAGCGGGGCTCGAGAACATTAACGTCGAGCTTATAAGGCGGCAGCCGGTAGCGGACGTAGTGCGCGGTAACGTTGCGCTTGTGGCTACGCCGAATCGCTACCCGGTTTATCAGCCGTCGCGCTCTAACGCGGTCAGCATTCGGCTGAGCAACGGGCGTTGCCTAAATTGTGACCAGTGGGGAACGGGAAGTCTGTACTGCCGGTACGTAACCTGTGCGACGACTCGCTAGTTTATCATACGTTTTTGAGAATAGTCGTTTCAGTAACCGCGTGATGTGAATAAAAGTCGGGAGCCGCTGCGGCTCTCGGCTTTGCAAGCTTCGGAGCACCCGCGCTATGTTAATGCAGGCAAATGCGAAAAGACTTGCTATCGTGGGTAAAGTGTGATAGAATAGAGTATACTCGAGAGTTGGAGGTACTACGTGAACAATCTACGTACCCGCTTAACCGCGCAGGTAGGCGAGGCGTTTCGGCAGTGCGGGCTGGATGCGGATTTGGGAACGGTCGCGCAATCGGGTCGACCCGATTTGTGCCAGTTCCAGTGCAACGGCGCTCTGGCGGCCGCGAAGCGGTATCGCCGCAATCCGATGGAGCTTGCGGAGTCAGTCGCCGCCGCGCTGCGCTCACTGGATCCTACGCTCAGCGTAAGCGCGGCCGCGCCCGGATTCGTGAACATAAGCGTCGCGGACTCGACGCTTGCGGACGCGGTGGACTCGATGCGGCGCGATTCGCGGCTGCGGCTGCCTGTTACGGACAATCCCAAGACGATCGTGCTGGACTACGGCGGTCCGAATACCGCGAAGCACTTGCATGTCGGGCACTTGCGTCCCGCGATTATCGGCGACACGATGTACCGGATTGCGCGGTTCTACGGTCACCGCGTTATCGGCGACGCTCACATCGGCGATTGGGGTCTGCCGATCGGCATGGTCATCGCGACGCTGCTGGAGCGTAACTTGCAAGTCTCTGACGTACCGACGGATGAGTTCAACGACATCTATCCGGAGGCGTCGCTGCGCTCGAAGTCCGACCCCGAGTTCCGCAAGGAGGCTCAGCGCATAACTCGCGAACTGCACAGCGGTAACGAGCGCTACCTTGCGATCTGGCGCGAGATAACCGCCGTCTCCGTCGCGGATGCGAAGCGCAACTACGCCGCGCTGAACCTGCTGCCGTTCGACTTTTGGTACGGCGAGAGTAACGCTCAACCCTACATCGCGCCGATGCTGGAGCGTCTGCGGGAACGCGGACTGCTGGAGCTTGACGGCGGCGCGGGTATCGTTCACGTACGGCGCGAGGAGGATACGGAGCCGATGCCGCCGCTGATCGTCACGACCTCCGACGGCGGCGAGGTCTACGCGACGACCGATCTCGCCACAATCCTCCAGCGCGAGCAGGACTTCCGCCCCGACGAAATCTGGTACTTCACGGATGCACGTCAGACTCTGTACTTCAAGCAGTTGTTCCGAGCGGCGGAGCTTGCCGGGCTGACCGGTGCGCGTTGTCATCACACGGGATTCGGCACGGTTAACGGTAAGGATGGCAAGCCGTATAAAACGCGCTCCGGCGAGGTTATGCGGCTGTTCGACATGATTGACGACGTGCGGGAGAAACTGCCGGATCCGCGCATCGCCTGCGCGGCGATTCGGATCGCCGATATGCAGAATGCGCCTGCGAAAGATTATCAATTCGACATGGACAAGTTCACCGCCCGCGAGGGTAAGACGGGTCCGTATCTGCTGTACGCGTGCGTGCGGATCGCCGGAGTGCTGGCGAAATCGCCGGAGCGCGACTCCGACGCGCCGATCCTGCCGCCTGCGTCGGAGAAGGAGCGTACGCTGATGCTGGCGATTGAGTCGTCGGGCGATTTCTTAGAGCGTGCGTTCCGGGATAAGGCTCC
>JAITGH010000003.1 GCA_031280855.1 Oscillospiraceae bacterium
GCAAGCTGACAAGCTTTATCGACGGTTTGATATCCGGGCGTATGATCGACTTCAGCAACGCGATCGCGTCGTCCTTGTTGGACTCAATGGCGAGAGTCGCCGTGTCAAGCTTGAGCGCCTTCGCGATACTGCGAATCCCTGAGAGAACCTCGTCGGGGTGCTCAAGCAACATGCGATGGTCAGAGGTAATGTAAGGCTCGCACTCCGCCGCGTTGATAATCAGAGTATCGGCTTTGCCAACGCCGCTTAAGAGCTTGTAGTGCGCAGGGAACGCGGCTCCGCCCATGCCGACGATTCCGGCGTTCTGCATGATCTCCGCGACGGAGTTTGAACAGTCGGACTCGACGATCGGGTGAGGGGTGACCGAGGTGTGCGGAGTGTCAAGCCCGTCGTTGGCAATGACGACGGATAGAACCATGCGGCCGTTCGGGTGCAGGCGTTCCTCGATGGCTTCAACGGTACCGCTTACCGGTGAGTGCACCGGGCTGGAGATACTTCCGTCAACGTCGCCGATCGGCTGCCCGAGCGAGAGCGCATCGCCGACTCGAACCATCGGCTTCGCGTGTGTGCCGATATGCTGAAGCAACGGCACGACGAGCCGCTCCGGCGGCGTGAGATCCTCGATCGGCAGATACCGCGTCAGTTCCTTGCCGTCGTAGGGGTGTATCCCACCGTGAAAATATCTGTTACGCGTAATGCTCACGCTCCTTTGTTCCGGTAATTGGCGGACGAGGGCGAGTAACCGCAGTATATAATTCCCTCAGTCTATATCATCTATTATACTACAAAAATCTTGTTATGTCAAGTACAATTATATGCACAAAACGACAGTATTTCGACGGATTAGCAGACCGTCTTTGTGCAAGTCGCACAAAGACGGCAGAGATTCCACTGTCGCGCCGTTCTAAACGATGTCGATTAGGTTCTCCGACACCGGGTGAGCCTCTTTCGTGCCCGCCGGGAAGCCGACGGCGACGGCGAGCCCGAACGAGTAACCCTCCGGGAACTTGAGGCTCGCGTTCAACTTCGCGTTGCTCTCTTGGTCGTCGCTCCACGCCGCTCCGGGCAGTCCGAGCAACACGGTTCCAAGCCCGATCGAATGAGCGGCAAGTGCGATCGTCTGAGCGGCGATGCCGCAATCCAGCGTCGCCCACGGGGTCGCGTCCTTATTCGCGCTGATGAAGATAACGGTCGGAGCCGCATAGAAGATGTCCCGCACGTTCGCGTAGAACCCTCCGCCCTTCGCAAGCGCCGCGCACGCGGCGTCGTTCACCTGTTTGATCACGCCTTGATCTTGAACGACGGTGAAGTGCCACGGTTGACTGTTTCGCGCACTGGGGGACTCGACTGCGGCCTTAAGCAGAGTGTCAAGCTGCTCCTTGCTGATCTGCTCCGGTTTGTACTGCCGGATGCTTCGGCGGTCAGAGATCGCCTTAAGTACTTCGTTTGCCATGGATAGCCTCCTTTTATTATACGTGGTTACGAGGGGTTCTATATAACATATATGTTTACGATGGGTTAGGAACGCAAACTTTTTTCAATCGGCGTGACGCCGGACCCATATTAGCCCCTACCTTGAAACTCGAGCGCCATCAGGGCGCGAGAGTTTCGAGGAACTGTCAAGCTCTGTTACTTCACAGTTATGCTGATCTTAAGTTGCCATAAGGGCAACTTAAGATCCCCCGTAGACGCTTATGACAAAATGTAAAAGTTTTTGTCAAACTTTTTTCAACCGGCGTGACGCCGGACCCATATTAGCCCCTACCTTGAAATTCGAGCACCATCAGGGCGCGAGAGTTTCGAGGAACTGTCAAGCTCTGTTACTTCACAGTTATGCTGATCTTAAGTTGCCATAAGGGCAACTTAAGATCCCTCCGTAGACGCTTATGACAAAATGTAAAAGTTTTTGTCAAACTTTTTTCAAAAAGTTTGCGTCCCTAACCCCCGTGACCCCTCGTCGTCTCAACATATATTATATAGAACCCCTCGTAACCCATTAGCCGCGCAGGCGGTAGATCTCGCGCGATTTCTCGTACAGTCCTTCGTGGAACGCGGGCGTGAAGTAGTCGCCGCCGTAGTAGCTGACGGTTGCGAGTTTACGCGGCTGCGTGAACTTCTCTGCGAACGCCATGCCAAGCTCGCGCTGTTTCTCCGGCGAGGTGGTCGCGGGGTCGAACTTCTCCGGGATTACGGCGATCGCGATTTTGTCGCCGACTTCATCGTAGAGCCTATGCGTGTCGTTCATCGCCTGAGGCGTCCAGGCGTCGAAGCCGCCGTCGATGAAGCACTTCACGCGATCCTCAACGTGACCGCAGCTGTGCAGGGTCACCACTCGCCCTTTGGAGTGAATGTGATCCGTAAGCTGTTTCATATGCGGGACGAATAGCTCGTACGCGACGCTCTCTGAGAAGAACGGAGCTTTCTGCGCGCCCCAATCGTCGTGGATGTCGAAGCCGTCGAGTCCCGGGAAGTACTCGCAATACTTGTCGACCAGCTTGCACGCGAACGCGGTCGACTCATCGAAGAACGCGGCGACCGCGTCGCTTTGCTCATCGTCGATTAGCGCCATCGCCGCCGGAGCGAAGTCCATGAACGAGATCAGGCGCTCGAACCAGAACCCGTTGACGAACGAGATCGTCGTGAGGATACGGGAGTCGCACTTCGTTTCGGCGGCGGTCTTCGCCCAGTCCCACGAGTCGATATCGGGAAACTTGATCTTGTCTTTAAGCTCGTTCGCGTCGCGGACGAACGGCTCGCCGGGACGCACGATGGAACCTCCGGCGGAGGCGATGTACTCCCACTCGATACCGAAGGAGTCGGTAGTGCCGTCGGGACCTCCGCGTCCGAGCCGATCGTTATACAGCGGGTCGATCAGCATCGTGCCCTCGGACGGCGCGGGCAGCCACCACGGGCGGCGCTCCCAGTAGAACGCGTTATAGTTCTCACGAGCGGACAGCGGCGTGTTGAAGATCGGCAGCGCGGGCCGCCCGAAGAACCCGGGGATACTGTCGATCGGCGTTAGCTCCGTCTTGCTGAACGGGATTGGTCGATTCATATAAAATTCTTCCTCCTAGATCGTTATTTACTGTATAATATACCAAATCCGTCCGCTTGTCAAGCACTATTTTCGCGAACCGGCGTGACACGAGGGGCTCTGTATAATACATATATGTTTACGCGAGTTTACGAGGGTCGGAACGCAAACTTTTTGATAAAAGTTTGACACCGGCGTGCCGCCGGACCCATATTAGTCTCTGCGACTCAGGGACGGAAACTCGAGCGCCCTAATGGCGCCCGAGTTTCGAGGTATCGGCAAACATGAGTCCGCCGCCGGCGCGTGCTAGGGAATAGTGACAGAGACGGTCGCTTGCGCTATCTGCGCGTTTGGGTTGAAGATGTTCGTAGGCGTAGAGACCGTTACCGTAAGCGAAGTGTTGGTCTCGTTACTGCCGACGGTGAGCACCCCGGTAGCGGAGATCTTCGTGTCGGCGGACGAGTTACCCGTAACTTCCCACTTGTAGAACTGCGGCGGCGGCGGAGTCGGCGCAGGCAAGTTCGTCACGCTCAGCGAAGCGGTGAACGTCACGCTCGAACCCCTCACTACGCTTGGCGCACTCGGGCTGATAGTAATACCGCTGTAAACCGTGGGCTTACCGGGGATCGAGCTTACCGGAAGCGCGGTGATGGTAAACTTCGAGTTCGTAGCCGTCGGGTCTAGCCGCAAGGTCGATATATCATGCGCAGTCGGCTGGTATCCGCCTCCGGTCATGGTGACGGAGTACGCGGTGGATAGGTCGCTCTTCACATAGAACGTTCCGGTCCCATCGTAGTTTCCCGTCAGATTATGCGCGCCGTACTCGTCGAATGGGATACCGTATCCGCTGATATTTGCGATGAAGTTAGTATCCAAAATCGGAAGGCTTGTTATATCGACCGCTTTTATGTTCTTCGAGGTCATCGTGAACACGCCGTCAAGGTGATTCAGATCAAGCGGCAAGGATGTCCCATGCCCGGTAACGTTAATCGCAAGCTCTTTCAAAAACAGATTGTTGCCGCTTACCGTAAGCGACAGATTATCGCCGCCCGTCGCGTTACTTATCACCTCCTTCAGCGTAGTCGTGAGATTGGTCGTCAGATAGTTGACCCCATCGATTTGCACCAGACTACCCGAAAACCCCGTGACAGTGCCAAGTCTGTTCGTAATCGTGTTCGAGCCGTCGTAGGACGACGGGTTCGCGAACGTGTACTTCGCTCCGGTGAACTGGTACTCCACGAACTCCCATTTGCGGATCGGCACGCCTTTCGAGATTGACGTCTTGGTAACATGGTACGCGTCCATCGAGACGGCGGCTTCGTAGGTGGTCGTAACCGTGGGCTTCATATCGACTTTC
>JAITGH010000031.1 GCA_031280855.1 Oscillospiraceae bacterium
TCAAGCTCCGCAGGCTCGTACGCGGAACGCACGACCTCCAGCATCGGCGGAATCACGATCGTGAGTGCGATCCCTCGTGACTCACACAACGTGACAAGCGTCTGCACTGCGTCCATGCACTCGTCCAATCGCGTCAGGCTGACCTTTTCCGGAACCTTGAGGAATTGCGGGTAACGCTCGAGGTACTCGGCGGCGGAGCCGATCGGCTCTACGTCTCGCGTCGACTTATCGTACACGCCGGACTCCGGGACGAATACGTCGAAGCTCTCCTGTAGGACGCTGTTGATTTGGAAGTCCGCGATCTTCGCAGCGGCGTAACGCGGATTCGCAAGCAGGAACCGCGCTTGGCTCGCAAGCCCGCCGATCTGCGGCGGAGGCTCATACGTTATGTTCTCCGGCGGCTCGTCAAACTTTGACGCGGCCACGTACGGTAACGTCAGCATGAACGTCTCGACCTCCGCGTTCTCTACAAGCCATTGCGCCAGCTTCAGCGTGTACGCCATATCCGCACCATAGTTGAACATGTTATACCACTTCAAACCGGTATAACCGTCGAGCAGCTCCGGTGAGAACGCGGACGAGTTCGACGCGCCCAGCACGTACGCGTTGTAGTTCGCATGGTTGCGCTCTATGTACGCAAGCTTCGCCGCCCGAGGGTTCTGCGTCATGTTGAACGCGTACCACGAGTACGCTCGATCGCCGAAGACCCCAAATGGGTCGACCGCAACGTTCAAGCCGCACAGCAATACGGTCACCGTGCAGATTGCCGCCGCCGCCAGCTTGAACCATCGTTTACCGATCATGAGTTGTCTCCTAACTGCGAGAGCCCCGATAATATATATATGTTTACATGGGTTTGGACCGCAAACTTTTACAATACATAGCCCTAACCCTCGCTAGTACTGCGCGTAGATGAACGCGGACGGCGTGTAGCCCTCGCGGCTGAGAGCACAGTACAGTACGAACAGCATGAGTACCAGCGTTACCGCGTACTGCGTTGCCGGGTGCGAGGTGAAGAACCGCTGAGACAGCGGGCTCGAGCTTACCGCATATCGTTCCGCGAGTATCTCACGCACTATCAGGACTACGATAGCGGCGAGCATAACCACCAGTTCCTCCGGCGCGAGGTTCAGCGTCAGCAGAGTGCCGTCCCACAGCTGCACGAGCAATCGCGAGCTGAACATGCGCCGCAGAAGCTCGAACGCCGTGTGCGTAGTCTCGGCTCGAGCGAAGATCCGCAGGAACAGCATAAGCGCGAACGTGCGCAGGATCGCAAGCACTCTCGCAACGCTCCATCGAGCCGCGTTGAACCGCGTCAGCGTGCGCAGCCGCTCCACGGGAAGCTCCAAGAACAGCGACAGCGTGATCAGCCCGCCGTTAAGTGCGCCGAAGATCAGCGCGTTCACCGAGACGCCGTGCCAGACGCTCATTGCGAAGTAGACGATGAACGTCGCGACGCTTGCGGGTACGAGTTTCCCGAGCCTCGCGCCCAGAGTTCGCCGTGCGAGCTTCCCGAGTTTCCCGAGCGGCTTTGAGATCGCGACCGGATAGAACAGGTAATCCTTCAGCCACGTGCTTAGCGTGATGTGCCATCTCCGCCAGAAATCGGTGAGCGAGTTTGCGAAGAACGGTTGGTTGAAGTTCTCCGGCAGCGAGACTCCGACGATTTGGGCGATGCCGAGCGTTATACTAACGCCTCCGGCGAAGTCCGCATAGATCTGGACGCTGTACAATACGAGCGTAAGCACGAGCATAGCTCCGCCGAATCGCGAGACGTCGGAGAACACGGCGTCGACGGCGATCGCGGCGTAGTCTGCAATCGCCAGCTTCATGAAGTAGCCCCGGAGGATCCGCATGGCTCCCCCGGCGGCTCGATCCCAGTTCCACCCGTGACCTGCGGTAAGGTCGTCCGCGATTTGGCTATGGCGTGAGATCGGACCCTGCAACAGTTGCGGGAAGAACGAGAGGAACAGCGCGAGCCTAAGCGCGTTCCGCTCCGCCGCGACTTTCCCCTTGTACACGTCGACGAGGTACCCGACCGCTTGGAACGTGAAGAACGAGATACCCGGGATCAGCACGAGCTTAAACGGCAGGCTCGGCGCGGCGTACTTAAACGCGATCAGCAACCCGAAGTTGACCGTCACGCACGCGATCAGCGGTGCGCGTCCTCGCATTCTCCGCGCCGGTTCGTCTTTCGCACTTTGCGGACTGCCGCGACGACGTTCAATCATGCGTGCGCTGACGTAGACGATGGCGATCGTCAGCGCGAGCACGCCTATGCCGAACGCTCCGCCCAACATCGCGTAGAACGCGGCCGAGAACGCGAGCATGACGATCCACCGCACTCTCCCCGGAGCGGCGAAGTACGCCGCAAAGAAGATCGCAAGGAAAATCAGGAACCGACCGTCGGTAAAGCTCATACGCTCGCACCCAAGCGGCGCAGTAACGCCGCGATCGCGCCGACGGAGTTGAAGTTCTCCGGCTCGAGGTGCTCCAGCCCGAGTTCCACTCCGAACGCGTCCGACAGCTCCGTGGTCAGCGTGATGATGTCGAACGAGTCGAGGATTCGATCGTCGACGAGCCGCTCGGAGCTGAAATCCGCGTGCGGATGCAACGACTTGAGAACGTCCGTAAGTTTGTCCATTTACACTACCTTCTATCGTAATATGTGCGGATCATACGTAACGTGAAGTGCGCGGGTTACCCTTTATCGTAAGACATACAGGTTGCTGCGCAACCCGTCGGGCGCGAACCCGACTCTCGAGTAGAGCCGAATCGCGGGCGAGTTGGAATCGACGACCCAGACGCGGTAATCGCCGGGCAGCGACTCCGCACCGGAGACGTACGCGGCGATCAGCGACTGCGCGATCCCTTGACCTCGCGCCTCCGGCTCTACGGCAAGCGCGGCGAGCGTCTTACCATCGGCGTAGAGCACTCCCATCGGCGCACCGCTCGAGTCACGTACTGCAAACAGGGACTCCATGAGACCATGTCCGCTCTTCGGCAAGTCAATCTCGATAGGCTCGAACGCACTCGCAAATAGCTTGAGCGCTTCAGACTCTTCGGCTCGAACCGCTTCACCGATTACACGCCGAAGGGGCTGCTGTTGCGCACTCATGCGGATCAGCGAGTGCGCAAGCTTGAAGCCTTGACGGTACAGCCACGACTCTGCGGCCGAGTCCACCGCTTCGCGGAACGTCAGGTACGTCGTCAGAATATGGCTCAAGTCAGGCAAATCCGGAATCTCTCCCTCCGATGAGAAGTAGAGCCGCTGATAGCCGTCGCGGTGCTCCAGCGTGAACGTCGCGCCCTCGACGCGGATATGCGACAATAGCCCGAGCGCGTCCAGCCTTCGCACTTGACCCGGCATCAGGTAGTTATTGGTAATCCGCATAGATCTCCCATATGCGAGCGCGGTCGAGCTTCCCATTCGGCAACTTGGGCAGCGCATCGAGCCTCCGCACGGCGTTAGGGCGCGAGTATCGCGGCAGTACGCGTTCCAGCGACTGCGCGACCTGTGGCTCTTCCGCGTCGCCGCTGTAGAACAGCGTGATCCGGTCTCGAGCCGCGTCGAAAACGGCGGCGGCAAGTGCGACGCCCGCAACCGCGACTGCGCCGTTCTCAATCTCGTCAAGGCTCACTCGAGCGCCCATGTGCTTGACTTGCGAATCCGCTCTGCCAAGGTATACCAGCTCGCCGTACGCGTTGTACTCGGCAAGATCGCCCGTCAGGTACACGACGTCGCGGTAGGCGGTGACCTGCGGATTCTGCACAAATCGCGATTCGGAGCGAGCGCGGTCGTTGCAATAACCCAGCGCGACCCCGATCCCGCGCACGGCGATCTGACCGTCAAGCAACAGCAGCTCCGCACCGTCGATAGCGCGTCCGATCGGAATACTCTCGCCGTTGCCGAACTCGCGGTCTACGACGTAGAACGCGCAATCGACGGTGGTCTCGCTCGGACCGTAGAGGTTGACGTACATCGCCTGAGGGATCGCTTTCCGCCAGATGTTCAGGTGCTTCCCGGTAAGGCTCTCGCCTCCGAACATTATCGTCGTCAAGTACTGCGGCACGCGCTTCTCGAAGACCTTGGAATTTGCGATAAGCTTGAACGCGGCGGTCGCCCACTCGAGCGTATTCACTCGATGCTCGTTGAGGAAGTCGACGACTTTCAGCGGCGAGAAGAACGCGTTCTGCGGCATGATGTGCGTCGTCGCACCCGCGTACGGGGTGCAGTAGATCTCCGTCACCGACGCGTCGAAGTAGAACGGAGTCTGGCTTGCGAATACGGTCGAGCCGTCGAGCCGGAACTCCTCGCACAGCCAGCGCGTCAGGTTCCACACGGCTTGGTGCGGGATAACCGCGGCTTTCGGTGAGCCCGTGGAGCCGGACGTGAAGATTGCGTACGCGGGATCGTTCGGCAGAGCCTGCTCGTACCGGCGTGTCGCCGGATCCGCATTAGCCTCATCAACCGTCGAGTCCGAAGCCCGGCGTGACGTTGCGCTCGGGTCGAGCACCAGCGCGGGCTTGACGGAGTCGATTCGAGCTTGCACGTACTCCGGCGGAGCCTCCGCATCGATGGGCACGTAGTAACACCCGGCATACAGCACGCCGTAGAACGCGGCGACGTCCGCAAGCTTATGGCGCGTCAGCACAGCGACTGCGGCGTTACGCGCTACCGCGCTTGCGACTGCCGTCCCGATTCGCACGGACTCGCGGTACAGCTCCATAAACGTCGCGCTCGAGTCCGCGTCGGTGAACGCGAGCGTATCCGGGTAACTCTCCGCCGCCCGGCGAAGCATATGGAACGCGGAGAACTGCATACTCGCACCTCGAACAGTAGATAGTGACCGGGAACGCCGGCGTGACGCCGAACCCACATTAGCCCTTGCTTCAATAGAACACCGCACCCAAATGTAAAAGTTTTTGTCAAACTTTTTTCAAAAAGTTTGCGTCCCAACCCTCGTAAACATATATGTGTAGTCAGAACGCGTTCTAACTTACGCGCCGATTGAGCGGTACTTACGGTATCGCAGCTCGAGCAGTTCCGGGATCGGCAGCTCCAGCAATGCGTTAAGCTCGAGGCGAATGCGGGCGCCGACAGCGGCGATGGCGAGCGTAGGATTCGCGGCCGCTCCGCCCTCCGGCTCCGCGACGACGTGGTCGGCGATTTGGAAGCCGAGCAGATCGGCGGCGGTCAGCTTCATCACCTCGGCGGCTTCGGCAGCTCGGGTCGAGTCTTTCCACAGTATTGAGGCGAACCCCTCGGGCGAGAGCACGGAGTATACGGAGTTTTCCGGCATGATCAGGCGATCTGCGGTACCGAGCGCGAGTGCGCCGCCGGAGCCGCCCTCACCGATGACGACTGCGATGGTAGGGATCGGCGCGGAGCTCATGCGGTAGATGCACTCGGCGATCGCCTGACCTTGACCGCGTTCCTCCGCCGTCTTACCGGGGAACGCGCCGGGCGTATCGATGAACGTGATCAGCGGCCGGTTGAACTTGACGGCTTGCTCCAGGCAGCGTTGGAACTTGCGGTACCC
>JAITGH010000113.1 GCA_031280855.1 Oscillospiraceae bacterium
AACTTACCTCACTCTACTCTCGAAAGAAGGCACGGCGGAATGAACACCGCGATTTATCCCGGAAGCTTTGACCCCATCACGCTGGGTCATCTGAACCTGATTAAGCGGGCGTCGCTGACGTTCGCCCGTGTGGTAGTGTGCGTCATGCGTAACGGCGGGAAGTCTCCGCTGTTCACTCCGGAAGAGCGGCTTGATCAAGTCAAGCGCGTGACGGCGAAGTTCCCGAACGTCGAGGTCGACTGCTTCGACGGCTTAGTCGCGGAGTATGCGCGCTCACGCGGGGCGCGGGTCATTATTCGCGGGCTTCGCGCTCTCTCCGATTACGAGCATGAGTGCATGATGGCGCTCGTTAACAAGAAGCTAAACCCGGAGCTTGAAACCCTGTTTCTCGCCGCCGACGAAAAATATATGTACCACAGTTCAAGCGGAGCGAAGGAACTTGCCGCATTTGGCGCCGACCTTCGCCATTGGTGCCCGTGGGAGATCATCGGGGAACTTGAAGAACGCATAAGGAGTATACGCCAATGATGTCTGACAACGGCGACGTAATGTCCCAACTCGAAGCTCTTCGAGCTATGATCGCGAATACCAAGAAGGTCCCGCTTATGGAGGACTTGTTCCTCATCAATAAGACCGAGGCCATGGATATCCTCGACGACATCCGCGCTAACTTCCCTACCGAGATCGCGTCCGCTCGTAACATTATCCGCACGCGTGACGAGTATATCGCCAACGCCAAGATCGAGGCGGAGAAGCTGAAAGCCCACGCGAAGGACGAGATCGCAAGGCTCGTCGAACAGGAGCAAGTCGTTAAGTCCTCGAAGGATCGCGCCCGGCAAATCGCGGAGGCTACTCGTAAGAAGGTCGATGAGATGATTCGAGAGGCTGAGCGTCAAGCTGCCGAAATCCGCAAGTCCGCACGTGAAAACACGGACGAGTCCTTCCGCAAGATCGACGCCGCGCTCAGCAAGGCGCATGACGACGTGCGCCAGGCATGGCAAAACTTCCGTAACTCGTAACCCTCGCGCTAAGGTATTGTCCGAAATTTGTTGTAGTACGAGGATAACGACCGCCGCTGTTTTTCAAAGCCACAAGTTAGCAACGGTGAGGCATGGAAAAAATACAGCAAGGAAGGCAGACGAAGTAATACGCAAATTTATGACATTACCCGCGCTAACTGTCCCCGCAAACATCACTATAAACAGGAGATAACGACAGCACATGCGAAAGAGCATTACCTCAATAGCCGCGATCCTGCTGATAACCGTGCTATTGATATTCACCGCGTTGGCGGGATTGGATCTGGGATTCTTCAAGATCGCGTCGGTGCAAAAGGGCGTCAAGCTCGGGCTCGACTTGGTCGGAGGTTCCGAGATAACGTACGAGGCTGAAGTCCCCGACGGTATGGGCGCGTCCGAGCTTGAGGAAAACCTCGAGATCGCGATTACGATGCTGCGCCAGCGCTGCGACTCGCTCGGCTACACTGAGGCGAACGTCTATAAGTACGGCGAGAAACGTATCGTGCTGGAGATTCCGAACGTGTCGGATCCGGAGTATGCCGTGCAAATGCTTGGTACGACTGCGGTCGTTCAGTTCCGCGATTCGGACGGTAACGTCATTCTTGACGGCAAAGACCTCAAGAACGCGACTGCTGAAACCCGTCAGCTGGAAAACGGCATGATGGGTTGGGTCGTTCAACTGGAATTGCAGCCCGAGGGCAGGACGAAGTTCCAAGAAGGCACTAAAGCCGCCGCCGAGAAAGCCTCCGAGGGTAACAACTACGTCGCGATCTACTTGGACGAAGACCTGATCAGCCAACCGACGGTGGAGGCGCAGTACGCAACGTCAGGCATAGACACCGATACGCCGGTTATCACGCTTGGAAGCAATGACTCAAGTTATGCGAAGTACCTCGCGGATATCATCAAGGCGGGCAAGCTGCCGTTCGCGTTGCGTGAAAGCAAACTTCAAGCCATCGGGGCGCAGTTGGGCGAGAAGTCGCTGGATAACGCGATTCTCGCGGGGTTGATCGGTATCGGGCTTGTCATGCTGTACATGCTGATCGTGTATCGCTTGCCCGGGCTGGTTTCGGTATTCTCGCTTGCGCTGTATATCGCACTATTCCTAGTGTTGATGTCGGCGATTGGGATCAACCTGACGCTGCCGGGAATCGCGGGAATCGTGCTGACGTGCGGTATGGCGGTCGACGCGAACATTATCATCTTCGAGCGCATGAAGGAAGAGCTTGCGTCCGGCCGTACGCTTCACGCGTCGATTGACGCGGGGTTCAAGCGTGCGTTCACCGCGATCGTCGACAGCAACATCACGACCTTGATCGCGGCGGTAGTGCTGTGGTGGCGCGGGACGGGCACGATACTCGGGTTCGCAAAGACGCTGTTCTTCGGCGTTGTCCTGAGTATGCTGTGTATGCTTACCGTACCGCGAATCCTGCTTCGAGTATTCGCGAACTTCGGTGTCACGAATCCGAAGCTGTTCATAGGTAAACGCAAAGAGGCGAGAGCTTCCGCGTTCTCCTATACGAAGCACTTCAAGAAGTTCGCGCTGGTATCCGGAATCGTATCTCTGGTCGCGATTGTCGGACTGGTGCTGATGCCGTTCGGGATCAAGGTGTATAATCTGTCGTCGGACTTCATCGGCGGCACGATGATGGACTATGAGATCGGGCAGGAGGTCACGCCGGAGCTTTCCGCCGAAGTTGAGGACATCGTGAACGAAGTCACGGGTCAAGCGCCGAAGAGCGTTACGAAGTCCGGTAACGGCGGTACGATCGTCTCGATCAAAATGGCGGAGATTCCGACGCAGCAGCGCGACGCCGTTTACAACGCGGTCGCCGAGAAGTACGGCGGCACCGACGTAGTGAAAGTCGTCAGCAGCGAGTTCGTATCCGCGTCCGTCGGGCGCGACATCACGAACAGCGCGTTCCTCGCGACGACGCTTGCCGCCGCGCTGATCCTGCTGTATATCGCGTTCCGGTTTGAGCTGCGCTCCGGCGTTGCGGCTATTCTCATGCTGTTGCATGACGTATGCGTAATGCTCGCGTTCTATATCATCTTCCGAGTCCCGATGAACATGGACTTCATCGCGGCAGTCCTGACGGTTATCGGATACTCGATCAACGCGACGATCGTGGTATTCGACCGAGTGCGAGAGAACTGGAAGCGCGGCGGAGGTCAGGGCAGATTCGCGGACGTGGTCGACCGCAGCGTCAGCGAAAGCGTCCCGAGGGCGGTCGGCACGACGATCACGACTCTGCTGCCGCTTATCCTGGTTATCGTGCTGGGCGTCTCCAGCGTGCGGACGTTTGGGATCCCGATCGCCGTCGGAGTCGCTGTCGGTTGCTATAGCTCGCTGTTCCTGAGTGCGCCGTGTTGGGCTGTATTCAAGGGTGCTAAAGGCAAAGTGAAGTAAAACTGCTTACGTTTATCAGCCTGCGGGTCGAAGCCTTCAATAGGTTTCGATCCGCGCTACGCCGCATACACAGTTTCCACTGTCAAGCATAGAATTGTCTATACCCATAAACTTGTGCCTTAACGGCAGGAAAGGTGGTTATGGATGGGCAATACATACTTGAACGCACTGTCCGGAGGTACTTCGATTGCGGTCCCCACGGCGTACGCGGGGCAATTCGTGAAA
>JAITGH010000201.1 GCA_031280855.1 Oscillospiraceae bacterium
GGTCGATATGGCGCGGTACTTCCTCGATTTCACGCGTAACGAGAGCTGCGGTAAGTGCAACTACTGCCGTATCGGGACGAAGCGTATGCTGGAGATCCTCGAGCGCATTACCAACGGCGACGGCCGCGAAGGCGATATCGAGCTGCTGGAAGAACTGTCCGAGAAGATCAAGGACGGCGCGTTGTGCGGACTCGGGCAGACTGCTCCGAACCCCGTGCTTACGACTTTGCGCTACTTTCGCAACGAGTTCGAGGATCACATCGTTCACAAGAAGTGCACCGCGCACTCCTGCAAGGCGCTTATAACGTATGGGATTACCGACAAGTGCGTGGGCTGTACGCGCTGCGCCGGAGAGTGTCCCGTCAACGCGATCTCCGGCACGGCGAAGTCGCGCCATACGATTGATCAAGCGAAGTGCACGAAGTGCGGAACGTGCGAAGCAGTCTGCCGTTTCAACGCGATTGAGAGGGAGTAGAGATATGACACAATACCGTATCAATATCGACGGGCGCGAGTGCCTTGCGTTGCCGGGTCAAACGATCCTTGAGGCTTGCCGAGCGAATGGCGCGGAGATTCCGACGCTCTGCCACAACGACTTAACGGAGGTCTACGGCGCGTGCGGGATTTGCGTCGTGGAAGTCGCGGGTAACGCGAAGCTTGTAAAATCGTGCTCGACCGACGTTGCGGACGGCATGAGCGTCGTCACGGACTCGCCGAGGATTCGCGGCTCGCGTTGTACGACTCTCGAGCTTTTGCTAAGCGACCATACGGGCGACTGCGTCGCGCCGTGTAAACGCGCATGTCCGGGCAACACCGACTGCCAGGGCTACGTCGGGCTTATCGCGAACGGGGAGTTCGACGCCGCGCTGAAGCTGATTCGTGAGAAGATTCCGCTGCCCGCCGCAATCGGGCGAGTATGCCCGCACCCGTGCGAGAGCGATTGCCGACGCGGTCTGGTGGAGCAGCCGATCTCAATCGCGTCGCTGAAGCGGTTCGCCGCCGACGTGGACATCGCGCTTACGGGCGGTTACGTGCCCGAGTGTGCGCCGGACTCCGGGAAGTCCGTCGCGGTAGTCGGGGGCGGCCCGTACGGGCTGTCCGCCGCGTATTACCTCCGCCGAAAGGGGCACGCCGTCACGATTTTCGAGGCTATGCCGAAGCTTGGCGGAATGCTCCGCTATGGTATCCCGGAGTATCGGCTTCCGAAGTCGTCGCTCGATCTGGAGATTGAGCTTATCCTGAAGCTCGGCGTAACGGTCGTCGCGAATACGCGGGTCGGAACCGATGTAACGCTGGAGTCGCTGCGCTCTCGCTATGACGCGGTGTGCGTAGGGATCGGCGCGTGGGAATCGACGGGCGTGGGCGCGAATGGCGAGGATCTTCCGGGCGTGATCGGCGGGATCGAGTTCCTGCGGTCGGTGGAGCGCGGTGAGCCGCTGCAACTGGGAGCGCGTGTCGCCGTAGTGGGCGGCGGTAACACCGCGATGGACGCGTGCCGCACCGCCGTTAGGCTCGGCGCGTCCGCCGTCTGCAACGTCTATCGCCGTACGAAGGATGAGATGCCTGCAGATCCGCTGGAAATACTCGAAGCTGAGGAGGAGGGCGTGCTGTTCATGCCGCTGACGAACCCGCTGGAGATTGCCGCAGGCGATAACGGGCGCGTTAACCGCATTACCCTGCAAGTTATGGAGCTTGGCGAGCCGGACGCGTCCGGGCGGCGCACTCCCGTACCCGTTCGCGGTAAGACGGAGACGCTGGAGGTCGACACGGTAATACTCGCCGTCGGACAAGCGGTTAACGCGAAAGGGTTCGAGCCGCTTACGCTGACGCGTAAGGGCGGAATCGCCTGCGACGCGGCTACGTTCGCGACTAACGTTCCCGGAGTCTTCGTCGGCGGCGATTGCGGCAATGACAAGATCTCGATCGCGATAGCCGCGATTGCGGACGCGGAACGCGGCGCGGAGATCGTCGACGCGTATCTGGCGGGTGAGTCTGCGGAGTTCTCCGTGCCGTACCGCCACGTGCGCGACGACGTCGGCTACGCGACATTCGAGGAGCGTGAGCGCGTGTTTCGAGTGAACCTCGAAGCCGTCGAGCCTGAGGTACGCAAATCGAACTTCTTGGAGGTCGTGCCGAACGGTTTCACCGCAGCGGACGCGGTCGCGGAGGCGGCACGGTGCCTTGAGTGCGGGTGCGGCGATTACTTCGAGTGCAAGCTGCTGCGCTACGCACGGGAGTACGAGGTCGAGCCGTCGCGCTTCGCGGGTGAGAAGTCGTCCGGCGGCGGAGAGCCGGATCACCCGCTGATCGTGCGCAACATGGACAAGTGCATACTATGCGGTCAATGCGTGCGAATCTGTGACGAGGTCGTCGGCGCGTGTGCGCTGGGATTCGTCGGGCGCGGGTTCGACGCGTCGGCGATGCCGACGTTTGAGCGCGATCTTGCGGACTCCGGCTGTATCTCCTGCGGTATGTGCGTAGCCGTGTGCCCGACGGGCGCGTTGCTGGAGCGCACTCCCGGCGGTAAATCGGTGCCGCTGGAGACTGTCAAAACGTCCACGACGTGCCCGCATTGCTCCGTCGGGTGCTCGATGGTTGTCGAGTCCTGCTGCGGGATGCTTGTACGCGCATTGCCGGACTCCGAGGGCGCGGTGAACGCGGGACTGCTGTGCAAGCGCGGTCGATTCGGATTCAACGATTCGAGAATCGGCGCGTTGGCCGCTCCGCTGATTCGGCGCGGAGACGCGCTGATCGCGGCGAGCTATCACGACGCGATTATCCTTGCGGCGAAGGGATTGCAACGCGCTCAAGCTGTGCACGGTCAGCACGCCGCCGCGATTGCGGTCTCTGCCCGCTTGACGAATGAGGAGATTCTCGCTGCGAAGCGGCTCGCGGACTCCATCGGTGCGCGGATCTTCTCGTTCGATAACTCGCCAAGCGGACTTGCGGGAGTGCTTGGCGCCGACCGTACGCCGAACGGCTTCGACGAGTTCGCCTCGACGCAAGTGATTGTAGCGGTGAGCTTCAACGCGGAAGCGTCGCCGATTGTGATGATGCGGCTTCGGCAGGCTGCGAAGCGCGGGGTTCGAGTCGTCCTGATCAATCCGGTTGAGGGCTACGGCGACCTCACGTACGGTGAGATTATTCGTACCGACAGCGTCGAGACTTTCCTGCACGAGATGCTTGCGGAGCTTGACGGCGACGGTAGCGGCGACGCAGCGAGATTGGCGCGGGAGTACCGCTCGGCGCGGAGCGCGATGCTCGTGTTCCAGCGTGACGAGGTCTCACCGGAGTGCGCGGAGCTTATCGCGCAGCTTGCGGTCGATTCCGGGCATCTCGGCTCTGCGCGAAACGGGATCGTGCAGATTCGGCGGTGGTGCAACAGTCAAGGCGTGGTCGACGCGGGCGTGACCCTCGGCGCGGAAGCGTTGGCCGGCGTAAACGCGCTGCTCGTATTTGGAGAGTGTCCCGACCGCTTGCCGGAATCGCTCGAGTTTACCGCGCTCTGCCATACGCATCTGCAGGAATCGAGCCGCGCTGACGTAGTGCTTCCCGCGTCCGGGTTCGCAACCGTTAACGGAAGCTTCACAAACTCGGAGGGACGCGTTCAGCGCGTGCTGAGGGTCGTGGATTCGAAACTCTTGACGACTTCCGCCATCGCGGAGGCGATCGCTAACGCGCTCGGCAAGTGAGCACGCATCGCTTTTGCGAGTAGCGGCAACGTAAAGCAACGGGAATCGTACGATTCCCGTTGCCAAGCGAGAGGCGGAGCCGTTGCCATGCGAGCGGCGGAGATTCGGCTAGATCAGAGGTTCAAGCGTCAGCACGGGGTGGTTATGCTCGGTCAGGAAGTTGAGCAGAGCCTCGGGATCGTCCTCGGTTATGGTCTCGTCGCCGATGCTGTCGGTGAAATTGTCGATACCGAAAAGCTCTTTAGCGGTCTTGTTGAGCTTCTCGCCGACTTGATCCTTAAGAGCCTTAGGCATCCAAACGATACGAGCGGAGCCGCCGTCGGCCGCCATGAACTTCTTGGACGCGATGAAGTGCTTGCCGTGCCCCATATATCCGGGGGTCTGCACTCCGCCGCCGGTCATCGACGCCATCTCACTGAACGTCATGCCGAGCGGAGTCATCGGCACGTGCTCGCGATTGACGATTACGACGCCGCCGGAGGTCGGCTCGATACCGCAGATGCACTCAAAACAGCCGCAGCTGGTCATCGGATCCTGCATGATCGAGTACAGCGTCACGTGCTCCAGCGCACCCATCGAGTACTGCTGAACCGCGTCGTCCACGTTCGGCCAGATCCCGATAACGTCGTCGGTAGAGTCGCCCTTCGGGACGATGCGGCACGGACCGCTGTTGTCAAGCTCGTACGTCGCCTTCGCGTCCAGCCACGAGACCGCTCCGCACAGTCCAAGCCGCTCCGGCGTAACGATGCACACGTGCGACGGGCTGAACGACTGGCACATAATGCAAGAGAAGAAGTCCTTGACGCTCTCGTCCGTTAGGCTCAGCAAGCGTGCGTCGCGCTTGTCGTAGACATCGTTCGCCTCCGCGCGAAGTTGCTTGACTGTCTCCGCGTCGGTGTAGATCGTGACTTGACATTTGTCGACGACGGCCTCGTACTCCGACTTTACCATCGCGTACAGCACCTCGCCGAAGTGCTTAAGCCGGAACCCGGCTTCGTACGCTTGTTTGCCGACGCGCACGCGGATCATGTCGCGCTGACCCGTGTGCATCACGCCTTCGATTGCGTTGATCCATGCGTGGAACTGACGCTCGAACACCGGCTCGAAATCCGGCTGCATCTTCTTCCCGGCGACCTCGACGACCATCGCGAGATTCATCTGGGAGCCGAACTCGTACTCCTCCAGATCCTTACCGACGACGGTGATCTTGTGATCCTCGACTTCGCTGAGTTCGCGCAGACGGCATAGCTCGAGCGAGTCGTGGCGGGAGCCGTTTGCCTCGACCTGCATATCGGCCTTACGGATAACCTCGCCCTCGAACGCAGTCGCATAGGCGACGGGGATGTCGATATTGGTAATCTTCAGCTTCATTCCACGCGCCTCGATCGCCGTATCGACGAATTGCGTAATGTCGGGCTGAATGATCAGGGAGCGCGGTACCGCCCACATGTCCTTCTCATCGTTCGTAACTACGGGGAATCCGTAGGCGATCGCACCGCCGCCGCACGCGACGGTGATGTCCGGAACGGGCTCGAACGCGTTGACCGCCGCGTTCACGCGGTCGAACGTGTACTTCTTGATCCCCTCGTAATCGCCGGGCTGGATTCCGCCGAAGATCATCGCGGCTCGAACCGCGACGCTTACCACGTGCGCCACGCTGGGCAGTTCCATCCCGACGGGGTAGACGCGCACCGCGTGATTCATCGTCAAGCCCTTGCGCTGAGCCTGAATCGCGCACTCTCCGACTAAGAAGACGTAGATGCTCTTGCTCTGGTAGCTTTTAATGATCTCGGCGGTCTGATCGTCGGACGGAGCGGCGCCGATAAGCACGACGAAGCCGGGTATGTCGCCGGTGACGAGCGGAACGCCGAGCTCGCGAACCTCCGCGTCGCTCATGTGACCGTAGAACGGCTCGCTGTACGGGGTCGCGCCGCCGACGTACTTGCACGCCTCGATAATCTCCGCCGCGCACGCGGTCGCAATGCCGGAGCGGAACACGTCGTCCAGACGCTCGTCCTTCGTCATCTGCGATTTGCACCACGCCAGGCTTTCCTTAAGCTCCCCGAGCGTCTGATTCTTCCTGCCGGTCATGGAGTACAGGATCGCCAGGAAATACGCAGTGTTCTGGTATGCGATGGGGGTCGAGTCATCGTACTTCGCGGAGACCTCCGCGATTGAGCGCTCCGCCCACGCGAACATCTCGTCCGAGCCGTCGAATACTCTGCTGAATAGTGTTTTCTTAGTTTCCATTTTTACTCTCCGTTTCGAGTCTAATATACTCTCTAGCTTTGATCGCGTCCTGCTCCATTTGCATCGCTACCGGGATATCCGATTTGTCGAGAAGCTTCAAGATCGTATCTTTTGCGATCTGCGGATTGATGCAAATCTCCTTGTAGAGCATAAGCAACTGATCACGGTTTTGCCGATTGGTCATATCTTCGTACTCCAACAGTTCATAATGTCGCTCAGCAGTCATATTGCTATCCTCCTGCATCAATCTTAGCTTTAATCTTGCGCAGTTCATCGACTACGGCGGAATCGAGATCGAACGGCGACTTGCCCTGACGATCCGCGTCGATCACCGCGTCGGAATACCGGATCACGCCGAGCAACTCCGGGATACTTGCGCGAACGAATGCCTCGTCATCGGCGTCTCGAACCTTGTTCGCGATTACGTCTACGCGGGTAATACCGAGGTCGAGCGCGAGCCGTCTCACGTTGTTGTAGGTCTGCACGCTTCTCGCTCCCGGCTCGATAACCACGATGAAGCGATCCATGAACGAGGTAGTGCCGCGCCCGAGATGCTCCAGCCCCGCCTCCATGTCCATGATCACCACGTCGTCCTCACGCAGTACGAGATGGCTTAGCAACCGCTTTAGCAGTACGTGCTCCGGGCATACGCATCCGGATCCGCCCGTGTCCACGGTTCCGAGGACGAGCAGCTTCACTCCGTTGCGATTCAAGGCGAAGCGATCCGGGATGTCGTCCACCTTCGGGTTGATCTTGAAGAACTTGCCAAGCCCGGAGCTGTCCGCGCCCGTGCGTTCGTTGATCAGATCCTTCATTGCGGAGATCGGCGTGATACTTGCAAGCTCCGCATCGGTGAACCCGAGAGCAAGCCCGAGGTTCGCGTCAGGGTCGACGTCGGCGGCGACTACCGAGCGTCCCTCGTCCGCGTACAGCCGTGCAAGTATCGCCGCGACAGTAGTCTTCCCGACTCCGCCCTTACCCGTTACCGCTATCTTCATGCGTGCCTATATCCCTAACGCCTTGCGTTTCGCTTCGATGCCGTCGATGATGTTCTTCACGAGCTGCTCCGGATCCGTGTTGATGATGAAGCCGCCGCCGGTCAGCTTGCGGGTGCCCTCGGTGATCCACTCCATCATTTGGCTGGAGCCGTTAACCTGAGGCTCGATGCCAAGGTAAACGTCCAGTCCGGTAGAGACGACGTAGTTGGCGATCGAGACTGCTTTTTCTGACATCCACTCCGGCGCACAGCCGACGACGGGGATTTGGTCAAGGTTGATTCCCCAATCGCGGGCGATCCCGTTCGCCAGCAGCATCATGCGGCTGATGTCGACGCACGCGCCCATGTGCAGTACCGGCGGTATGTCCATCAGATCGCACACGCGGCGTAAGCCTGCGCCGCACTCGAACTTCGCCTCTTTCCGCATTAGTCCGGTCTTCGTGGCGAGCTGAGCCGCGCAACCGGTCGCGACGACAAGTATGTCGTTCTTAAGCAGCGTCTTGATGATCTCATAATGCGAGAAGTCCGGGCGCACACGCGGGTTATTGCACCCGACGATCGCGACGGCTCCGCGCAGTACTCCCGCCTTAATCGCGTCGACGGCGGGGCGATAGCTGCCGATCTCGTCCACGTGGCTGTTCGTTATCGCGTCGAGGTGCTTGATGATTTGCTCGGTCGGATAGCCCACGACGGCGGTCTGCTTGGATTCGGGGATCCAGACTTTCGAGGTATCGCGGTACTCGAAGTTATCGATCGCTTGCTTGACAAGCAGTTTCGCTTGCTCGCTGGCGGTGCTCGGGTTGAATTCGACGTAATCCGCGCCCGGGATACGGGCAATGGGGGAGCTTGTAACGAACTTGGTATGGAAGCATTGCGCAAGTTGCGGCAACGCCGGGAAGATGCACTGGATATCGACGCACATCATCTCGACCGCGCCGGTGAGGATCGCGTTCTCCTGCTGGAGGAAGTTGCCGACCATACGCACGCCGTGCCGCATGGCGATCTCGTTCGCGGTACAGCAGAGTCCGACGACGTTGATCCCCTTGATGTTCTTGGACTTCGCGTAGTCGAGGATCTCTTTTGACTCGGCGGCGGTAACGATAGCCTCGGAGAATACGGGATCGTGCCCGTGCACGACGATGTTGACGAGGTCATTCTCGAGCACGCCGAGGTTACCCTCCGTCTCCCACACTGTCGGAGTGCCGAAGAGTATGTCGGTGATCTCGGTGCCGAGCATCGAGCCGCCCCAGCCGTGAGAGAGCGCGGTGCGCATACCCTGACGGATCAAAGCCTCCGGGTCGGCGGAGTTGCCCATGTGCGTCATGTGCAGAGATGTGACGACCTCACGGTCTATCGCTCGCGGCCATATGCCCTCGCGCCGCCAGATCGCCTGCTGTGACTCGATTGCGCGGCTTGGGAACCGCATCTCACCGAAGCTCTTGCCGAATTCCTCCAGACCCTTCTCCGCGACTTCGTGAGCGATCGAGTAGATATCGCGATTGTCAACCGCGACGTCCCACTCGCGAGCCAGCCGGATCAGCTTCTGCTCATCGCGAACGATGTACGGACCCTCCGGCTTCGTCTCGTGCAGGACGTGCAGGATCTCACGCGCATGGTCGGAGTGCGAGGACGTACCGGCGCAGATCATGCGCAGGTAGTTACGGGCGGCGATAGCGTGAGCGTCGGCTCCGCAGATACCCTTCGGAGCCTTCGGGGTGATGCGGCACGGACCCATCGAGCAGTTTTTGCAGCAGATTCCGCCTTCGCCGAACTTACAGTGGTTCTTTTGAGCCTCTGCGCGTTGCTGCCAAGTGTCCGCGCACAGCTCGCACGCACGTTCGTACAGTTTCGTGGTGTCGGCCTCAAGCTCCTCGACAGTGGTGAATTTCTTAACGTCAGCCATATGTCGAATCTCCTTCTATTGTTCATTGGTAGTATGATCTCGTATATCACGTACCGCTATTATACCACACTCTCTCCGATTTATCAATAACCCATATGCATACAAACCTCATTTTTGTTACAACTGACGAAATATCGACTGAAATATCCCCCCATCTGGGTTATAGTGACCAAAGTCGTATGTGAGAATTGACCAAAATGACGAGTTTCACGTCGTTCTGAATGGTTGTTTTCGTCAATAGTAACATTTTTCGGACGAAATGTAAAAAACGGACTTGCGTTTCCCGCGATTATGTGTTATAATGGGTGAGGTCAATCGCAACTATTCGGACTCGGAGGGCTATAACGTGGAGCTTGAGCTCATCAGCGCTATCATGCAACAACAGACGTCAAACCGGAGCGGCGGCGTGCCGATGTCCATGTTCAGCGTCGGATCCGGAGGGAGCTCCGGCGAGTTCTCCTTGCTGATGTCCGCGATGCTGTACCGGGCGTCGGAGCAATCCGCAGGGACGGGAGCGAACGCGGCCGCGCTGTACTCCGCGCTTGGCGGCGACGCGTTCAATCCCGCGTTTGCGACGCTTACCGGATACGGCGGCGCTCAGGCGCCGATCGCGGCTCCGGCGTTCGACCAGTCGCGCTACCCGCTGGAGACGTGGGTGCGATGCTCGCCTACGATTACCGGTTCCGCCGCAGCGAGATCGCCGGAGTTACTGCAAGCGGTGATCGAGCAGTTCCGCGTGACTACGAACAAGCGGTACGAGCCCGGTCGCAACGGCTACACGTACTGCAACATCTACGTGCTGGACGTAATGCACGCGCTGGGCGTAGAGCTTCCGCAGCTTAAGGCGGCGGCGATGGAGAAGTGGCTGGAGTCCGACGCGGGTCGCATCGCCGGGTGGCGGGAGGTCGACGCGGCGACCGCGCAGGCGTACGCGAACTCCGGACGTCCCGCGATGACCTCGATGGGCGGCAACAGTCACGTGCAGGTCGTCGTGCCGGAGCGCGACGGCGAGTTCAACGCAGTGCGCGGAGTCGCAATCTCGCAAGCGGGAGCCGTCACGCACGATTACACGCACCAAGTGCGGATCCCCTCGCTGCGCTACTGGGTGCACGACTAGATGCAGACTCGGGAGTTTTACCAAGTGCTCGGGCTGCCCGACGGCTCGACGGCGGACGAGGTTATCGCGGCGTACCGTCGGCTTGCCAAGATCTATCACCCCGACTTGAACCCGGGCAATGTGCGAGCGGAGACGAAGATGAAGCACATCAACGAGGCTTACGCCGCGCTGGCAAGCTCCGCGCTGACCACGCGTGTGAGTTCTGCCTCACACGCGGGCTCGAACGCTCACATTGCCGCAGAGGTCATCTCCGACTACTTCGACGCGATTCGGCTTGGCGACCACGCCACAGCGTACTCCTACGTCAGCGAGTTCGACAAGCGGTATGTCACGATCCAAAGCTTCAAAGAGTGGCGCGAGAGCGTCACGCGCCTGTTCCGAATCCGCTCGTTCCGCGTCGCCGGAGTCGACGACGCGCCGAACGTCACGCTTCGCCGAGGGCTGGACGCAACCGGGAAGCGCGTCATCGTCAGCATATCAGAGCAGAACTGTCAAACGGGCGAGCTTGACAGGTTCCACGCTACCAAATATTGCATCCTTGAAGGCTCCGAGTGGCGGGTGCTGCTCGGCTATCGCGACCTTAACGAGATTGCGCGGGTCTTCGAGAACCTATCCGCGAAGTACGAAACCAACGACATGCAACAGAACTGGGACGAGTATTGCGAGACGCACTGCCGTGCGCTGGGAATCCTTAGCAAGACGGGGCTGATTCGCGAATCGTCGAAGGAGATCTATCGTGCGAAGCGGTTGAAGATTCCGCTGTTCGCGGCGGTATTCAGGCTCTCGGTCACGGCGGACTCTGACGAGCGCGTACTGCGTAAAGCGTCCGAGTCAATCCGGCGGTCGATCCGAACGACGGATATATGCGCGTACCTTGGCGGCGGAGCGTTCGCGGTGCTCTACTGCGGGTTGCGGAAGCGAAGTGCGGCGAGCGTTACTGCTCGGCTGCGTTCAAGGCTCGAGCACATCGTACCCGCCGCATGTGGGTTCGAGCAAATCTCCGACAGTTTAGAACCGTTTTTGAGTAGACAGTAGGCAGAGACCGGGAAGCATGGCGTTGCAGCGATCGCCCGATTCCCGAGAAAATTTGGAGGTGGGAACGTGACAATGTATTCAATCGGCGATACCGTCGTGCATCCGATGCACGGCGCAGGGGTGATCGACGGAGTGGAGGAACGCCGAGTTAGCGGCGTCGTCTCGACTTACTACGTGTTCCGCGTCCCGCTGAGCGGTATGCGCCTGATGATCCCAACCGAGGGTTGCGGCGCGGTGGGAGTGCGTCCGCTGATCTGCGAACGCGAAGCGGACGAGTTGCTCGCCGCATTGCCCTCCGTCGTCTGCGACTGTACGGCGAATTGGAACCGACGCTACCGCGAGAACCTCGAGCACCTCAAAAGCGGGAACTTGCTATCCGTCGCGATCGTCATCAAGGGTTTGCTTGCCCGCGACAGTTCCAAGGGGTTAAGCTCCGGTGAGCGCGACATACTCCGGCTTGCGAAGCAGATCCTGATCTCCGAACTCGCACTGTCTAAGAACTCCACGTATGAAGAGATCGAGGAACGCGTCACCGATTGCCTGCGAAGCTGATAAGGGACTTGCACGATGGCGAAGAAAGAGTATGAGGTCAGCGCGAAGTGGGTCTCCGCGCTCATCGTTGCCGCCGGGGAGAGCACTCGCATGGGCGGCGTTGACAAGCTGATGTCGGCAATTGGGGGTGTACCGCTGATTGCGCGAACGATACTCGCGTTTGAAACGTGCGACTTGATTCGAGAGATCGTCGTCGTGACGAAGCGCGTCGGGGAGGTCGCTGATCTTGTGCATCGGATGGGGTGCGATAAGATTGCGCAGATCGTAATCGGCGGTGAGACTCGCAGCGAGAGCGTTCGGCGCGGACTGCAAGAGTTGAGCGGCAAAGCGGACTATGTCGCGATCCACGATGGGGCGCGACCTCTGGTTACGGCGAAGCTCATTGCGGAGGTCGCGCTTGCCGCGACGCTGAACGGAGCCGCGATCGCCGCCGCGCCTGTTACCGATACCGTCAAGCATGTCATGCGCGGCGCGATCAAGCGCACGGTGCCGCGTAAGACGCTCTACGCCGCCCAGACTCCGCAAGTGTTCGACGTCGGGCTGATCAAGGCGGCGCATCAGAACGCGCTTGACAAGAAGCTGACGCTGACCGACGACGCGGAAGCGGTCGAGGCGATCGGCGGGCTAGTGCGAATCGTCGAGTGCTCCCACCCGAACATCAAGGTCACGTTCCCGCAGGATCTGCTGATGGTGAACGCGTACCTCGAGCTTGAGGGCTTGGCGTGATGGTGCGAATCGGGCACGGCTATGACGCGCATCGTCTGGTTGAGGGTCGTCGGTTGGTATTGTGCGGGGTTGAGGTTCCGCACAGTTGCGGACTGATCGGGCACTCGGACGCGGACGTAGCCGCTCACGCGGTTGCGGACGCGCTGTTGGGAGCGCTCGCGCTCGGCGATATTGGGCAGCACTTCCCGCCGGACGACCCGGCGTACGAGGGCGCGGACTCGCTGGAGCTATTGCGTCAAGTCTTCGGGCTTGTCGGCGCTCGAGGCTACGAACTTGGCAACGCGGACGTTACGATCGTCGCGGAGTCGCCTAAGCTTGCGCCGCACATCGGGCGCATGAGGGCGAATCTCGCGATCGCGCTCAGTTGCGGCGTTGACCGCATAAGCGTCAAAGCGACGACGGAGGAGCGCATGGGGTTCACCGGATCGCGTGAGGGTATCTGCGCTCACGCCGTCGTATTGCTAACTAAGCGAGCGGATTAAAGTTAACGGAAAGTTTATAAATGGAACGGAGGTCTGCCGTGAATATACAAAACTCGCGATTCGTAACGTCGGCGGCGAGTCCCGGCGCGTTCATTCGTGACGGTAAGCCGCAGCTTGTCTTCGCGGGGCGGTCGAACGTCGGGAAAAGCTCCGTGATCAATCGGCTGGTGAACATGCGCGGATTCGCGAAGGTAAGCGGGACGCCCGGTAAGACGGCGCACGTGAACTATTTCCTGCTGGACGACGGCGCGTACCTTGCGGACTTGCCGGGCTACGGCTATGCGAAAGTCTCCGACGCGGAGCGCAGACGCTGGGGCGAGCTTATGGAGGCGTACTTCGACTCCGGGCTGGTGACCGCCGGATTCCTGATCGTGGACTCTCGCCATAAGCCGACCGCCGACGACGTAACGATGGCGGGATGGTTCGCGGGAACCGGTACGCCCGTCGTCGTCGTCGCGAATAAGCTTGATAAATTGAAGAAGTCGGAGGTCGAGCCGAACCTCGCTCGAATCGCCGACACGTTAGGCGTTGCGGACGTACTGCCGTTCTCTGCAGAGACCGGGTTGAACCGTGACGCGCTGGTGAATCGCCTTGCAGGATTTTTTTAGAAACCTTGACTATAGTTTCCCGCTGGAGCTATTGTGGCGGCTGATTCCGGTGGTGATCTGCCTGACGGTGCACGAGTTCAGCCACGCGCTTGCCGCGCTGAAACTGGGCGACGAGACGGTGCGCACGGACGGTCGCGTTTCGCTGAACCCGCTTCGGCACATCGACTGGATCGGACTGGCGGTACTCGCGTTCGCGGGATTCGGGTGGGGACGCCCGGTGCAGGTGCGGCTGTCAAGCCTTCGCAATCCGCGCCGCGATATGGCTCTGATCGCGCTGGCGGGTCCCGTCTCGAACTTCATACTCGCGGGACTGCTGTGGTTCGTATACAAGCAAACGAGCTTCTCTCCATGGCCGAGCCGGAATCTGATAGAAAACACCATGCGGCTCAGCGTCGGACTGGGGCTGTTCAACATGATCCCGATCCCGCCGCTGGACGGCAGCAAAGTGCTGTTCGCATTGCTGCCGGAGCGAATCTACCTCAAGATCTTACGGTACGAGCGTTACGGCTACATCATTCTTATCATCGGATTGTTTCTATGGAACTACCTACCTTCCGTCTGGCGGAGATAAACTTCGAGGGTCCGCTGACGCTGATCCTGCAACTGCTTGCGAGAGCGCGCCTGGAGATCCGCGACGTCAAGATCGCGACGATCGTGGAGCAATACAATGCGCACATGTCGGAGCTGGAGCGCATGAACCTTGAAGTCGCGGGCGAGTTCGTCGCGATGGCGGCTCATCTGACGTACTTGAAGGCGAGGTCGCTCATCGAGGAGGAGGAAGCGCAATCGGAGATCGAGCTGCTGCTGCAATCGCTGGAAACGCTGAAAATGCGCGAGGGGTTCGGCTCGATCCGTGAGGCGGCTCAGCTGTTCGGGAAGACGATGACGTTCGAGTCCCACACTAAGCCGCCTGAACCGCTGGACTTCGGCACGGCGTACGACTATGCGATCGACCTCACGGATCTGTACCACGCGTACCGCGCAATTGAGACGCAGTTGAAGGAGCCGGATACGCGCAGTGAGCGCGTGCGGAACGCGATGCCCGCGTCGGTAGAGTTTGAGCTTTCGCGCAAGGCGGAGCAGATACTGGTATTCGCGGGCTCGGTCGCAAGCTTCCGCCTAGCCGACGTTCTGGAGGTCTGCCGCACGAATTCGGAGCTTGTCGCGGCATTTCTCGCGGTGCTCGAGCTAATCCGCGAGGGCAAGCTCACCATCGACGCGAATCTCGAGATCATGCTGTCGCTTGGCGAGCTTACCGCCGCGCTATCCGCAGAGTAGCCGGCACGTTGTATAAGGAGAACGCATGGAACTGTTGCTTGAAGCGATCCTGTTCGCGTCGGGTGAGCCGGTACGGGCGGAGCGAATCGCCGCCGCGTCCGGCACGGACGTCGGTGAGGTCTTCGCGGCCGCCGAGCGGCTCAAACTCGACCTGGAGTACGAGAAGCGCGGGATTCGACTGGTACGGCTTGAGGATAGCTTACAGCTGATCTCCGCGCCCGAGTATCACGAGACGATTCGGCGAGTGCTGGAAACCCGGCGGCCGCCGAAGCTTTCAGCCGCCGCGCTCGAAACCCTCGCCGTCGTCGCGTATCAGCAGCCGATTACCAGGGTTCACATCGACCAGATTCGGGGCGTCGATACGAAGTACACGCTATCCACGCTGGTTGAGCGCGGACTCGTCGAGCCATGCGGGAAACTCGACGATATGCCCGGACGTCCGACTCTGTACCGTACGACCGACTTGTTCATGCGTAGTATCGGGATTCAAAGCCTCGAGCAGCTCAAGCAGTTCAAGCCGCCGGAGCAGATCACGTTCTAACCGCATTACCGGATATTGGAGGTATACCATGACTGTTGGAATCTACTTGCCTGATCAACCGCAAAGTCTGCCGGACGGGCGGCCGTTGCGAACGTCAGGCGCGATTCACTTTGCCGGACGCTATCGGTTGATCGATTTCACGCTGTCGAACTTAGTGAACTCCGGGATTACCGGCGTTGCGATAGGGCTTGGCAGCGGATACCAGACGCTTGTCGATCACATCGGCTCCGGCCGCGATTGGGATCTGGCTCGCAAGATCGGCGGGATCACCGTCTATCCTCCGTATGCGACCGACGGCGCGGCGAGCGGAGTGATCGAGCGGCTGCGCTCCGGGCTTCGCGGCTACGCCTGTGACGACGCCGTGATTTGCGACGCCGGAGTCTTCTATAACCTCGACTACCGCCCGATCGTGGAGGCGCACCGATCGCAGTACTCCGACATTACCGCGATCGTTACGCAGCGCGGCGGCGCGACTGTGCCGTTGTACACTTACGTTATGTCGAAGAGCGTCGCGCTCGCGCTGCTCGAATGCATCGACCGCGACGAGTGCGGAATGCGCTACGTCGATTGTATCGTCAACTCTCAATTTTCGGTTCGTACGTTCGAGTTCACCGGATACTCCGGGCACGTTACCGACATTGGAAGTTTCTACCGCCACAATATAGAGATGCTTGATAAAGACAAGCGCAACGCGCTGTTCAAGAACCCGGCGGGGCGAGTCTACACGTCGTCACGCGATAGCTTGCCGACGGTTTACGGGCCGGACGCGGAGGTCAGCAACTCGATCATCGCGGACGGCTGTCAGATCTACGGCACGGTTCGCAACTCCGTACTGTTCCGCCGCGTAACGGTGGGGCGAGGCGCGATCGTAAGCGACAGTATCCTCCAGCCGGACACAGTCGCGGAGCCGGGCTCGGAGATCAGCCACGCGATTACGGACAAGTTCGTGCTGATCACTCCGCGCCGCAGTGTCGAGGGTTCGCCCGGGTCGCCGCTCTACATACCCGCGCACGAAGTCGTGTAACAAAAAATTAACATATTTGCTCTTGACTTTTGCGGGCATTTGTGTTATAATAGGGTTGGAGGTTGGCGCGTATTAGAGAATCACGAGCGACGCGCACCTGCCGTTCTCACTACTCCACACGGGAATTGGGATAACATATGAAACTGATAAGCTCTAAGTCCACGCGTAACTCCCCGCCGTCCAAGCGCCCGAGTTCATCGGCTCCGCGCTCAAGCGCTCAACCCGCACGAGCGAGTGCGCCGCCCTCACGCGCAAACTCCCAAACATCGAGCGCGAGTGCGCCGCGCTCACGCGCAAGCTCCGGCGCGTCGAATCGTCCGACCTCACCTGCGAGGGCGCGGCACGTCGGCGCGAAGGTTACCGTGTTGCTTGTACTCGTGATTCTGCTGTTGGCGATGCTGGGCGGGATCGGCTATGCAAGCGTTACGGCGCAGAATAGCGAAGAGATCTATCCGAACGTGATGGCATACGGGATCGACTTTGGCGGCATGACGCCGCCGGAGGCCGAGGCCGCGCTTCGCAACGCCGACGGATTCGACATGTACGCGGATGCTCGGGTTACGGTCAACTTCCCGGGCGATCTGGAGCTTACGGTCGTGGGTGCGGAGGTCGGGCTGTCGTCAGATGCGGCGGTCGCCGCGTCGAAGCTGTTCGCCATCGGGCGAGGCGGAGGCTTCATCTCTAACGGGCTGAACTACCTGCGGTGCATTATCGCGCCCAGGAACGTCGAGTTCTCCGACGGCGCGTCGCTCAACTCCGAGGCGATCCGCAAGATGGTCGCCGAAATCGCCGTCGAGGTCAATCGCGAGATCATGGACAACACGCTTAACGTCGGTGAGACTACCGTCACGATTATCAAGGGCTCGAACAGCGTGCTGGTTGACGAGGCGCAGGTCTGCACCTTGATTGAGCGAGCGCTCCTCGAGCGCTCGTACGACGACATCATGTACCAGCCGTACACCAGTGAGCCGAAGCAGATCGATCTTGACGACGTTATGCGCATCGTTTACCGCGCTCCGGAAAGCGCGAAATACGACGGCGCGTTCAACGTAACGCCGGAGGTCATCGGGCGCACGTTCGATATTGACGCGGCGAAGGCGAAGCTGGACTCCGCAGACTTCGGCGACAAGGTCGTTATCCCGCTTCAGCATATCGAGCCGGAGCACACGAAGCCGGAGCTGGAGGCGATGCTGTTCCGCGACGTGCTTGCAGAGAAGACTACGAAGCTGACGTCGAATGCGACGCGGTCGACGAACGTTGAGCTGGCCGCGAACTCGGTCAACGAGACCGTGCTGTTACCCGGGGCGGTGTTCAGCTATAACGACACGGTTGGCGAGCGCACTCGCGACCGCGGCTATGGAGCCGCGCCCGCGTATGCGGACAGCGAGGTCGTTATGGAGGTCGGCGGCGGAATCTGTCAGGTCTCATCGACCATCTACTATTGCACGCTGCTGGCGAACCTTGAGATCGTGGAGCGTTACGCGCACACGTTCGCCACGAGTTACCTGCCGCTTGGCATGGACGCGACCGTAAGCTGGGGCGGCCCGAACTTCCGCTTCCGCAATAACTCCGATTACCCGATTAAGATACTCAGCAAGCGTGAGGGCAGCGAGCTGATCGTCTCGCTTCTTGGCACGAAACTTGACGATACGTACGTTGAGATGACGTATTCGCGGCTTCGCGACATACCTCCAAAGACGAAGTACATCGAGGACGCGGGCATCTTGCCCGGTCAGATGAAAGTCAAGACGAACGGCACGACAGGCTGCGAGGTCAAGACGTACCGCACGCTGTTTGATGCGGACGGCAATCAGATAAGCCGTAAGACGGAAGCGTCCAGTATTTACCAGGGTCACAAGCAGGAAGTGCTGGTCGCGATGGGTGAACTCGCGCTGTACCCGACGGACGGGTCGAGCCCGTCGGTGACTCCGTCGCCGTCAGGCAGCGATTTGCCGGGCGCGATAGTCTCACCGTCCGAGAGCGCGGTTCCGCCGAGCTCCGGCGTTACGGAGACTCCCGCAAGTTCCGAGCCGACTTCGTCGGGCGGCGCGGAGCCGTCTAGCTCTACCGCTCCGGAAATTACCGACGCGCCGGGCGTAGAGAGTCCTACCCCGTCGCAGGGTCTGATCGATCCTACGTCGGAGCCGCCGATCGATACCGCGACTCCGTCCGACTCGCCGATACTCTGATCCGCACAGGCGTCGCGAAACCGCGATATTGGTAATGTTATAAATGCGTTGCAGTGCGCGGATTTATGACATTACCCGCGATTTTTTGCATATGATCGGGCATACTAACCTCATGAACGGAGGTTAACAATGAACGACACATACGAAGCTCCGGCGGAGAACGCCGCGACGGACTCCGCGCCGATCCGCGACGCGATGTTCGGGCAAGTCAACGAGTTCGGCTCGGTCACCGCACGGTCGGAGCGCGGCAATATCCACTGCCTGACGATCGTCGGACAGATCGAGGGTCACATGCTGTTGCCGCCCGACAGCAAATCGACGAAGTATGAGCACGTCATGCCGATGCTCGCCGCAATCGAGGAGAGCGGCGAGATCGACGCGTTGCTGGTGATTTTGAACACGGTCGGCGGCGATATAGAGGCGGGGCTGGGAATCGCGGAGCTTATCGCGTCGATGTCGAAGCCGACGGTCTCGCTGGTGCTGGGCGGCGGGCACTCGATCGGAGTGCCGCTTGCAGTAAGCGCGAGCCGCAGTTTCATCGCGCCGTCGGCCGCGATGACCGTGCACCCCGTCCGATTGAACGGCATGGTTATCGGCGTTCCGCAGACGTTCAACTATTTCCAGCGGATTCAAGAGCGCATACTCGAGTTCATCGTCGCAAACTCTCACGTCAGCCGGGAGACTCTCGTACGGCTAATGCTGGAGACGGGGGAGCTTGCGAACGACGTGGGCAGCGTGATTTACGGGCGCGAGGCCGTCGCGTGCGGGCTGATTGACGAACTTGGTGGACTGCGCGACGCGCTGGCGTACCTGCACGCCCGGATTGACGAGCGTCGCGGCGCTACTTGCCCGCCGCCGCACGCTGCGGACTCAGCACCACTCGAGGGATCAGCTCCCTGACTACGAAGTACTTCATCAGCACGATTACCGGGAACGTCGCGAGGTTGATGACAAGTTTCGTCGTATTCAGCCAGAACGACGTATCCGCCCCCCACAGCACTACTCCCCATAAGAAGTGTGTGCCGTAGAATACCACCAGCGTCACGACCGCTTGCGCGATGACCAGTTTCCACAGCCGCAGCGGCTGCTTGTACACGAACAGCGCGTAGATGAACAGCGTCAGCATCTCGCTGATCGCATAGCCGAAGAAGTACGCACCCTGCGGGAATACGAGGAATCCGACCGTGTCGAGCGCGAGCGCGTACGCCATGCCGCCCCACGGCCCGAACATGTACGCTACGATGATCTCCGGGATGAACTCGAACCCGATGATCTTCTGGTTCGGAGTCAGATAGATGTTGAAAACAGGAGCCTTCATCACGACGCCGACGGCAAGTAACATCGCCATTACGCATAGGTTCTTGACCGTGAAAACGTCCTTTGCCGAGAAGAACGTACTCAGCCACTCGCGCTTTGCCGAGAAGAACGTACTCAGCCACTCGCGCTTTGTTGGTCTTGGGTTAAGCCGGTTCATTTTGGTTGACCTCCAATATATATTTTCTTACTTCGCCTACTTGGTAGAGAGTGCCGAACACGCAAATCACCGAGCCGGGAGCCGCGTCCGCAAGCACCGCGTCAAGCGTGAGCGCGGCGGAGTCCCGCACGTGGACGATTCGCTCCGCGATCCTGCGTGCGGGTTCCAGCATGCCGGCGCGATCCTTATCGGCACGTGCGTTGAAGATGAACGTCACTCGCTTGCGGGGGAACTCTGACTCGAGGCTACGTACGAGCGCGTCCGCGCCGTTCGGATTATGGCCGCCGTCGAGGATAACCGTAACGCCGCGTACGTTGAAGCGTTCGAACCTGCCGTGCCAGCGGGCGTTCTCCAATCCGCGCAGTATCGCCTCCGGCGCGGCTCCGACGAGTTGCGCGGCCTTCCGGGCGAGCGCGGCGTTCTCCAGCTGATACGCGCCGAGCAGACCGAGCGTCACGCGCTCGTCCGGCGCGATGTCCGCAACTTCGTACAGCGGTGCGCCTACCGCGCTTGAGCGCGACTTGAACACCGGCAACGTCGGCTGATTCGCGCCGACTACTACGGGACAGCCGGGCTTGATGATCATCGACTTCTCGATCGCGATCTGATCCTCCGTATCGCCCAGTAACTCGGTATGATCCAGCCCGATGCGCGTGATGACGGCGCACTCCGGCGATTCGATTATGTTCGTAGCGTCAAGCCGACCTCCAAGCCCGACCTCCAGCACGACGAAGTCGCACTCGCACTCGCGGAACCATAGGAACGCCATTGCGGTGAACTTAGCGAAGTACGCAAGCTCACCGGTGAAGCTTTCGCTCCACGCATCCCGGACGCGGCGTTCCAACCGTTGGAAGTCCGCGTCCGGGATGTCGTCGTGGTTGACGCGTATGCGTTCGTTCTCACGTACCAGGTGCGGCGAGGTAAACAGCCCGACGCGGCGGTAGCCGGACTCCATCAAGATCGAGTGCAGGAATGCGCAGGTAGAGCCTTTGCCGTTCGTACCCGCGACGTGGATATAGCGAAGTCCGGCGTGAGGGCTGCCCAGTTTCTGCGATAACGCTTTGAAGTTCTCGAAGTCTGACATAAAAAGATGTGCCCTTCCTGATCCGTTGACAGGAGAGCACCTCAAGCAGATTCGGCACAGCCCTACAATCGCGGGAGTGCACTCCCTAACGGCTGATCCGTGACTGCGGTGATGTCAGCGGACGCGGGAAACCATCGCAAGCCGTCTGGCTCTTCGTCCGGGAGCAACTTCCCATCTCTCCGGCACTTTACGCGGTTATCCCCACTCTGAGTTTCGGTCGCGATCGCACAGACCATCGCAACCCCTGTACCTAATATATCACAGCCTCACGGCGTTGTCAATAGGGTTTTTTCGGTTTTTTTCGCATTTGTTCACAGCGAATCTCAGGAGTCGTAAGACTCCTGAGATTCCATCGGCGTTTGCTTAACTCAATACGTTAGAGCGTCACTCTAACGGCTACTTCGTCAAGGTTCCCATAAGCGTGCGCTTGA
>JAITGH010000011.1 GCA_031280855.1 Oscillospiraceae bacterium
TGTCCTCGATAACGTCGTGTAACAGGCACGCGACCACAGCATCCTCGTCCACCATCATCTCCGTGACGAAGTTCATCGCTGTCGCGATCGGGTGCGTGATGTAAGGCGATCCGTCATTACGCCGTTGTTCGCCATGATACTTACGTGCGAACAGATATGCTGCGCGTAACCGATCGAGATTGACGAGCGGGTTACCAAGTAACGCACGCGCTTCAAGCTCGCGGTACTGCGTATCGACATCGTCGTCGGCGAATCCAATACTTAAGACTTCGGAAATCCTGCGTTCCATGGTTACCTGCTCCTCCGTTTCGGAAATTTATGGCATATGGGTGTCTGATTGCTAACTTAATGTTACGCGCTGAGTTTTGCGAGGATATCGCTGTGCTCCAGGTCGACCTTCGTCTCACCTTTGCGGCACCGTGAACGGATACCGAGGTTCCCGTCGGATTCGTTCATCATGATTAGCCCGAGCTCCTCGAAGATCTTGAGACTCATGTACGTCTTGCCGGGATTGCCGATCCCCGCGACGCGGGTAAGCCGTTCAAGCTTCGCGTTGATCGGCTGAGCCTCATCCTCCGCGCCGCCTTCGATCAGCTTCCACAGCGGGACGAGATCGGAACGCTCCGGCTTCAGCAGCATCCGCTCCAACGCGGTGAGTTCCGCACCGCTGAAGAACTTTCGGCACATCGTCAGCCGATCCGGTGCAGAGTCGAAGCTTTGACCTGATGAGAATCCGCCGGTATGCCGCGGTTGACGCCGTTGCATCGCTTGCCGCTTTGCATCGCGGACGATCAGTTGTACCGCTCTCACTCCGCGGAACTCGTTAACGATTGGCTCGAACGCCACGTCGATGTAGTTGCCCGTTCGGAAGTTGAAATCTTTCGGCGTGGTGCCGAACAGCACGCACTCGAACGATTCGCGATCCTTGGAGATCCGGCACTTCAAATGCTGCTTATCGCTGCCGATTGGAGTAATGCTGTCTAACTTTACGCCATGCAGAGACAGGATTGGCGGCGGATTCATGGTTCCCCATGGGGAGAGATCCGCGAGCCGCTCCACATTCTCCAGTGATAGCAGCCTCATATCGGTGACGGCGAAATCAACGGGCAGCATCATCGGCTGGTTCGCGTCCTTGTGTTCCGAATAGAAGCTGCGAAGCCGAGCGATAAAGCTTCCGAGCCGCTCATGTTTTAGTGTCAGCCCGGCTGCGTGGAAGTGACCGCCATAGCTGATCAGGTCGTCTTTAAGGTAATCGAGCGCGTCGAAGATGGAGAAATTCCCGAACGAGCGGCAGCTTCCGCGCCCGACTCCGTCCTCCCAGCATATGACGATCGCGGGCACCCCGAATCGATCCGCAAGTCTGGACGCGACGATCCCGCTTACCCCGTTGTGCCAGTGTCCGTCCGCGACGACGATCGGGTATGTCAGTTTGCGTTCCGGATTCCCGTGGGTAAGCCGCTCGCAGATTTCGTTGAATACGCGGTTCTCGATGTTGCGCCGCTCACGGTTAAGCTCGCAAAGTTTCGCCGCGAACAGTGACGCGACTTCGTCGTTGCGGCTCATAAGTATGTCATAGGCGACCATAACCTGACCCATGCGCCCCGCAGCGTTAAGCTTGGGGATCAGCATGAAACTGAGATCCGCGCCGGAGATGTCGCGGAACTGTAGTCCTGCCTCGTCCATAAGCTTCCGCAACCCGCAACGCTCACCACGGCGCAGTACGTTGATTCCGTGCCTGATGATCGCTCGATTCTCCCCGGTTACCGGCATCATATCCGCGATGGTACCGATCGCGACAAGGTCGCCGTACGTGTCAAGAACTTTCGCCGTGTTTTCGGGACCCTCCAACGCGCATATCAGCTTGAATACTACTCCGACGCCCGCCAGTCCCTTGTTGGGGTACGGGCAATCGTCACGTTTCGGATCGACGACCGCGACTGCGTCCGGTAACGTCGTGGGGCACTGATGGTGATCGGTGACGACTACGTCGATGTTCAGCTGCTTTGCAACCTCCATGTGCTCGCCCGCCGTAACTCCGCAATCTACGGTGATGACGAGAGTCGAGCCGTCCGACGCGATCGTGCGCAGCGCGTCCTCACTGACGCCGTAGCCCTCCGTCAGACGCTCCGGGATGTAAACCTCGCATTCCGCTCCTTTCGATTGCAGCCAAAGCGACATCAGGCATACCGAGGTTATGCCGTCAACGTCGTAATCGCCGAATATCGCGATCTTCTCTTTCATATGAAGCGCGGACCGGATGCGCTCGACGGCTTTGCCCATGTCTTGCATCAGCATGGGATCGCTTAGAAGCTCTAAGTCATCGCGCAGATGTTCCGCCGCTTCATCTCGATTGCTTAGTTTCCTCGAGCACAGCAACGCGGACACCAAGGGCGAATAGCCCAGCGCGGATGCCTCAGCTTCATCGTACGATCGAATATCCCAGTTCCCGAACGGTTTCATCTACAATCTCCCATATAACCTGAAAGTGACAATCTTTAACATTGTTGCAGCGGCTGTAACGTGAGCACAGCGCGGTCGCCGCGGTTAGCTCTCCGTGAGCGTTAATATGACGCAAAAGTTTCAATACTCCATTATAGCACAGACTAATCGCGATGTCAAGTACTTTTTTGCAATAACGGTATGCGAAAAATGTTAATATGGTATGCAACAACCGGACGCTGTTGCATGCCGCTTTTGCTGCTTCGAGCTGTATACGCACCCTCGAGCCAACGCAGACAGCGAACGACTCCGCGCCGCGA
>JAITGH010000179.1 GCA_031280855.1 Oscillospiraceae bacterium
GACTAACCGGGCGGCGACAGGGCGAAAAAGCCCGACGCGTTTCAATCCACGCGCCCCGTGAGGGGCGCGACAACGCAATTAGAGTCGGCCTAATTGCGCTGGGGAGTTTCAATCCACGCGCCCCGTGAGGGGCGCGACGGCCGGGGAAAAAAATTTTCTTCGAGTCAGGGCGTTTCAATCCACGCGCCCCGTGAGGGGCGCGACACCAGGCATGCGCCGACCGCACCCAGGCAAGCAAGTTTCAATCCACGCGCCCCGTGAGGGGCGCGACGCACCGCTCCCAGCTATTGCAAGGTAGTATTGTAGTTTCAATCCTCGCACCCCGTGAGGGGCGCGACACGCGCTAATGGTAATCTTCTATGCGGTAAAACTGCTTCTTCAATCCACGCGCCCCGGAGGGGCGCGACACGGCGGCGAGTACGCTCTATGCTCAAGCCGTCTCTCCGTTGTGACGCAATTCATCGCTCTCCCTCCTTTCATATCGTTCTTGACTCACAGAAACAAGCCATCTCCGCCTGTTGGGGTAAGCTCTACGCCGTATTCTTTGTAGTAGTTCTGCGTCAGCAGATACACATCCTCATCCAACTTCTCTGCCGCGCCGACTATGCACAGATTCGTTCGCTCCGCACTGTAAAGCGAGACCGCATACCGTCCCAATCTCCGGAACAGATCGCGGCTGCGCTCGCCCTCACGAAGTCGCTTCTCTAATTTTTGAGTTTCGGTCATCGCCGAAGCCTCAAGCTCAGCCGGAGGTTCGCCCGTATCCTCCGCCGCAGCCTCGCCCGCACCCGGTTCGTTATAAAGCACGTAGATCGGCACGGTAACGTCCTCGATCAGCTGAAGCGTCAGATGTCTGAACGGGAACATCACCCCGACTCCTTCCAGCTTTTTCATGATTTTCTGATCGTCAAGCCGATCATTGCCTTTGTTGGCGTACAACTGTTCAAAATAGCAGTAGATCGCCTCGGGCGAAGCAAGGTCGTCGAACTTACCCGCCGTCTGTTCCGCCGCCCTGATGTTTGGCACAATGGATCGCGGAGGCGTATGCTCATCCGATTCGAAAACGTACACGACGGAGTCGCTCGCGTCGTGCAGCCATTCGCGGTTGCATCGCCCGGCCGCCTGAACGATAGAGTCCGAGCCCGCCATGGCGCGGTATACCGTGTCGAAGTCCAGATCCACGCCCGCCTCGACAAGGCTCGTACTGACGACGCGGCACACATCGCCCGCCTTCAAGCGTTTGCGTATCTCGTCGAGGACTCGCACCCGATGCTTCGGGTACATCGTGGTCGACAAATGGAACACGCCATTAGAGGTATCCTCCAAGCTGCTCTCCGAGCACCGTTTCTTCAATGCCTCCACCAACTTCTGGGCGTGCCGCCGAGTGTTGACGATGCACAGAACCGACTCATGCTCTGACAGCCGCAGCGCGAGCTCCTCGTCCGTAAGCTTCCCCGGGATTGTCTCGATGCGCGCCCGCTTGAGACGGAGGTAAAGCTCGTGCGGGTCGCTGACAATCTCGGTCGCGGGTATGCCTAACGCATTGTTTTTTCCGCAGCTGAAGAACTTGTCAAGCGCGTTTTGAGTCGCCGTCGCCAAGACGATGGTACAGCCATAGTTGCGCACAAGCTCCCCCATGGCTCGAACGCACGGAATCAGCTTCCCGATCGGCAGAGCCTGCGCCTCATCGAATATGATCACGCTGTTCGCGATGTTGTGAAGCTTGCGGCACGCGGACGGCTTGAACGCGAACAGTGACTCGAAGAACTGCACGGCGCTCGTCGCGATTATCGGCGAGTCCCAGTTTTCGACGGCGGGAGTGTTACGGCGGGATCTCTCGTCATCTTCGGACATGGAATCGCCGTAGCCCGCCGTCGTATAATGCTGCAGCACATTCTCGTTGCCGAGCCGCAAGTTATACTCGTCCGCGTTTTGCTCGATGATCGTGTTGTACGGCGCGACATAGATCACGCGCCGCTTCCCGAATTTCGCGGCGTGGGCGAGCGCGAACGCCATGCCCGCGATCGTCTTCCCGCTGCCCGTCGGAGCCGTCAGAGTGAACAATCCCGGATCCGAGTTCGCCGCCGCAATGCACTCGCGCAATAGCAAGTTCCGTGAGTGCATGAGAGTTTGCTTCCCGACGGACGCGCCGTCGGCGCACTCCGGCGGCGGAGCGTCCGCCGGGTTTATGTAGCTCTCGATAGACTCGAAGAACCGCGATTTCAGTTCCGCGATCGAGCTAAGCGCGGGGCGAGGCTCGCGCTTACCGGGTTCCGTGTCTGCGCCGCCGGATATGAACGACTCCGTGTCCGTCCAATCCGCGTCAACAAGTGCGGAGAACACCATCCTCACGAAGAACGCGCCGGAGTAAGTGTCGCTGAACTTTATGCCGCTTGGCAGCTGCAGTTTCGGCACTTCGTTCTCGAGGTTGAAGGCGCCGTAATCATCAACCGTTTTCGTTAACCGCTTTTTCAACGTCTTCTTATCGGTGATGTCGTCATAGTTTATGCCGTCGGGTAACCCGGAATGGTGGCCGAGTACGCAGTACGCCGCCAGTTGGAGCGGTCTCTCCGGCACTTGAGAATTGCCGGACGATTCCACAAGCAGCTGTCCTCCGGCGGTCGAGTGATCGACCTTGACGGCTCCGCCTCTGATGCGGCGCTGAAACGCCTCCGAGTACTTCCCGGCATCGTGGACGGAGCCGACGGCGGCGGCGAAGTCGCTCGCGCCGAACTCGCCCGCCATCCGCCCCGCCAATGCGGACACTCCGTCAAGATGCTCCTTCACGGATTGCCCGACTCCGTCGCCGCGCAAGTGTGCCAGATATTCCACGTATGCAAACTCCTGATCCGAATTTTCCTTCATGGGGAAAGTATACCACTTCCGCCGCCTAATGTCAATAACTTTTTCTGAAACATGCCAATTCTTGAAAACAGATCAAGCGCGTCCTGACGCGACGTCGAAAACTTTTTTGAAGTTTTTCACTTTAAGGGCTTGACAAATGCACCGAGATGTGGTATAATAGCAGTGAGGATTGACGATGCGACCGTATTCGCGAGACAATAGAGCTTGCAAAGCGGCGGGAGATGTGATATACTGTGGGAATGAGACTGAAACCCGATTTGATCGTTGACAACGTCTATGACTTGACTGCGGAGCAATTGCGCTCCCGCGGGATTACGCTGCTGCTGGCGGATCTTGATAACACGCTTGTGCCGTATGGCGGGGAACCGTCGACGGCGGAGCTGATGGATTGGAAGCGAGAGCTTGCTCGCGGCGGCGTGGAGCTATTCATGGTGAGCAATACGAAGCAGGCACGAGCGGACGAGATCGCGGAAAGCCTCGGGATCGGATTCGTAAAGAACGCGAGGAAGCCGGGACGGCGCGGGATACTGGAAGCTTTGCGGATTTGCGGACGCTCGGTTAAGGAAACCGCGCTGGTTGGAGATCAAGTGTTCACGGACGTACTGGGCGCGAATCGGTGCGGCTTAACCTCGATCCGCGTGCGGCCGATCTCGCTGGCGAATCCGCTGTTTCGCATACGGTATTGGCTGGAGCTGTGCATATTACTGTTGATAAACGGGAAAACTTTCGATAACGCTCGACCGAAACGAGGTTGAGGGAATACCGTGAATTAGGAGACATAAAGTGTCCGGTTACGAAGAATATGTCGCCGAGAACGAGGCGGAGGCCTCGCGGCTCGCGCTCCGGCGCGTCAACCTGAAGCGACTTACACCATATAGTGAGCGCGAGATCTCCGTATTCGTTCCCGTTTTGAAGCGACAGCTATTGCGGGAGCTTGACCGCGCCGACGCGGAATATGACGACGAGTCAAGATCGCGAGTGTTTGAGGCGTTCGCAACGCTGAACTCTTTCGATATGGCGGAGATCGTGGAGGCGATAAGCCCGATCCACCGCGTGCTG
>JAITGH010000187.1 GCA_031280855.1 Oscillospiraceae bacterium
CAATGCGGTACTGGCATCCGAGTGGATCGTCGGCGACGAGATCGCCTTCAACGGTCGGCTTCAAAGCCGTAAGTATACGAAGATCCTCGAGTCCGGCGAAAGCTTCGAGCGTACCGCGTTTGAGGTGAGCGTGATGGAGTTTACGCTTGACGAGTGAGGCGGATTGTGCTAATATTAAGGTATGAGTACAAGTCTGAATCTCTCGGTAAAGTTACCGAAGCGGCTGCGAGCGATCGCGGAGCTCGTTCCATGCGGCAGTCGAGTTTGCGACGTCGGCACGGATCACGGGCTGTTGCCCGTATGGCTGGTGATTAACGGCGTATGCCCGACGGCGATCGCGGCTGACGTCTCACGGAAGTGCCTCGAGAAAGCACGGCTCTTCGCGGAGCATTGCGGAGTCTCTGACCGCGTGCGAGTTAGGCTCTCCGATGGATTGCAGGACATTCAAGCGTCCGAGTGGGATACTCTCGTCGTTGCCGGTATGGGCGGCGAGACGATTGCGCAGATCCTGGAGCCGCTGCAGCGCGAGCCTCAGAATCCGCTGCAACATAAGACGCTGATCCTGCAACCGAACACGAAGCAGCTGGAGCTGCTGCGATTCTTGCAAGCGAGTGGTTACGCAGTCGAACAAGAGGTACTCGTCCGCGACCGCCGCCGTGACTACTACATCGTTGCGGCAAGCGCATAGCCGCTTCTCATAAAACTTTGCGATTCCGGTCATCGTCGTCTCAAAACTTCCCCGGAGTTCAGGTACGTGCGAAGCGGGTAGTGATTCGTCCGTCGGAAATCTCCGCGATTCCATAGCGGTTTTCGGCGATGGAGCCCGGGTTCAGGATACTCAAGCCGCGCACGGTATCGCGGAACGGCTCATGCGTGTGACCGAAGCACAGCAGATTGGCAAGCCGCTCCTCGGCGGCGTAGATCGCTCGTTGGTAATCGAACTTGACGTGATACAAGTGCCCGTGCGTGACGAAGATGCGTTTGTCGAGCGCCTCGATGAGCAGCGACTCCGGAACCGCTGGAGCGTAGTCGCAGTTGCCGCGGACGGCGCGGTACTCGACGTTCGGGAAGCTTGCCGTTACTTTCTCGAAGTCGCGCACGCCGTCGCCGCAGAAGATGACCATATCCGGCGACTCGGACTCCGTCACGCGGAGCATATCGCTGTGGTGACCGTGCGAATCGGAGAATACGAGTATCTTCATTCCGCATCTCCTGTAGTTGGTGAGCGGACAAGTATCTTGCGCTTCCAGCGTCCGGATAGATAGTATCCCAGCGACAGTGCCGCCGCGATTCCGAAGCAGATCACCATCGACCAATAGATGCCGCTCGCATTGCCGCCCATGCTCTGATCGCCGGACTGCGTAACCCATAGCCACGCCATCGGAATCCGAAGCACGACCGTACAGAAAATCGTTATCCACATTACCGGCATCGTGTCGCCCGCTCCGCGAAGTACTCCGGACGCGGGTTGCAGGATCGCCATCTCGATGTACGTGTATACGTAGATCCGCTGGATCCACTTGCCCCACTCCACGATCTTCCCATAGTCCGGATCGTCGGCTTTCACGAACAGCTTGATCAGCTCGCCGCCCCATATGTAGATTACCGTGAAGATGATCGCGGACATCGCAAGACACATGACCGAGATTATCTTGAAGCCCTGTTTGACGCGGTCAAGCCGACCCGCGCCGATGTTCTGACCCGCGAAGGTAGAGCCGCCCATGCTGAACGCTTGGCTCGGTAGGTTCGCAATCGCGTCCGTCTGCGTGAACGCCGCCGCCGCCGAAACGAAGATCGTATCGCTGACGAGCCTGTTCGCGTCCAATACGAGTATCCCGTTAACCAGCCCGTTCACGATGAACGCGGACGAGCCCAGTATCACTTGCTGTACCCCGGACGGGAGCCCGATTCGCAAGATGTGCCAGACCATGTACTTGCGCGGACGCAGTACGTCGCGGTTCAAGTCGAGCACCGACTTCATGCGCATGATCTTGTACAGGCATACCGCCGCCGACAGGGTTTGAGCCGTCACGGTCGCGATTGCCGCGCCCGCGACTCCTAACTCGAATACTCCCACGAACAGATACACCAGCCCGATGTTCAGCAGTGACGTGCCTACTAATACACGCAGCGGGAATACCGAGTCGCCCAGTCCGCGAAGTATGCCCGACAGTATGTTGTAAAAGCCGACTCCGATCGCGCCCGCGAACATGATCATCAGATACGTCCTCGCATCCGGCAGGATCGTCGCGTTCACCTTGTTTAACCGCAGGAGCGATCCGGCTAACGGTACGCCGATCAGCGAGATCGACAGCGTCGCGATAAGCGCGAGCGTAATCGCGTTGCCGACCGACAGCGAGACTTTCTCGCGGTCTTTCGCGCCGAAGTACTGCGCGACGACGATTGAGACTCCGGTTCCCACGGTCATGAAGAACGTGAAGAATATGTTCTGGATCGGGGTACTGACGCTGACGGAGGACAGCGCGTTCGGCCCGACAAGATTCCCCACGATGATTGCGTTGACTGTGTTGTACAGTAACTGCGCGATGTTCCCGATCAGCAGCGGCAGCGAGAACCGCAGCATTACCGCCAGAGGGTTGCCCTCCGTCATGTTTTGGGAGCGGAACAGTGATTTAAGCTTGGTCAAGTTATCTCCTCCAGTTTCTTCTTATCCGTCTATTATAACACAAGTCATTAGGACTTGCAAGAAAAACATAAGCATATAAGACGGAGGTATAATGCCTTCGAATATGAGACCCTGTTGACATAGGCTCGAACGTCGCATTTGCGGATCTTTTCCGCAACTCGTCATCGCGAATCTTTGCCTTGCGCCGGCAAGGCGGCGGCTTTTCTCCCGGATTTGCGAAAAAATCTCTCGCCAATACAACGATTTCGCTCTATGTCAACAGGATCTAAGAAGCGGAGCCGATATGTTCTCACTGACATTACTACTGCTGCTGAAGTCGATGTTTTGGAGCCTGCGGCTTGGAACATGCGGAAGTTCGTTCCCCAGGGCGCTTAACCCGGAGGAGGAGTCACGCCTGCTGAAGTCCGCCGCATCCGGAGATAAGGCGGCTCGAGACAAACTGATCGAGCACAACCTGCGGCTTGTCGCGCACATCTGCAAGAAGTTCTACTCAAGGGACACGCACGAGGATCTGATCAGCATCGGAACCGTAGGTCTGATAAAGGGGATCGATACGTTCAACCTCAATTTGAACGCGAAACTTTCAACCTACGTTTCTCGCTGCATAGAGAACGAGATACTCATGCACTTCAGAAAGGAGCGCAAATCGCAGACCGACGTGTCGCTGAACGACATGATCGACTCGGAGAACGAGGACTCCGGGTTGTCGCTGATGGATACGCTGTCCGGCGATACGAATCTGCTGGAGGAGCTTAATTTCAAGGAGAACTGTGCGAGAGTAACTACGCTGGTGCGGACGGTACTGGACAATCGAGAAGAGACGATCATCACAAACCGTTATGGGCTTGGCAATACTCCGCCGAGGACTCAGTCGGAGGTTGCGTATATACTGCGGATCTCACGATCATATGTCTCGCGGTTGGAGAAGAAGGCGATTGAGAAACTGCGGGTACACTTTTGACAGGAGAGTAACACGGCGCCCGCAAGCTGAATAGATTGGGTTACAACGTTAAGCGGCTAATGCGGAGTCAGCCGCTATGGGAGGTTAACTATGAACAACGACCTACGCAGGGCGTTCCCCAATCTCACACCGGAGCAAATCGATACGTTAACAGAAATACTTACGTCTGAATCGGCTCGAGCGCCGCGAGCATCGTACAACGAAGGTCAATTAAAGTCGTCGAAGTCCGCGAATGTGCCGTCCGCAAAGCCGGGAGATCCCGTCGTGTATACGGTCACGCTGACGAACATCAACTCTGCCGACACTGCAACCGGCGTCGTACTGAGCGATACCAGCAAAGACATCCACCCGGTTCCCGGAACCGCAACTTTAGATGGCGTATCGGTTCCGGATGACGCGCTTACGGGCAAATATGATCTTGGCCCATTTGCGCCGGGGCAGACGAAGATTCTTCAGTATACGGCG
>JAITGH010000018.1 GCA_031280855.1 Oscillospiraceae bacterium
ACGGTGGATGCAATACTTCCCGAACCACGAGTATGACACGAACTACGGACTGTCGGAGAGCATCGGACCCGGCTGCGTACACCTCGGAGTCGAGAACATGCACAAGGTGGGCGCGATCGGAATCGCCGGTCACGGCTGGGAGACCAAGATAACGGACGAGTCCGGGCTGGAGGTCGCTTCGGGCAGCGTCGGGGAGCTTTGCGTGCGCGGCGGCGGCGTTATGACGTGCTACTACAAGGATCCGGAGGCGACGGCGGCGGTGCTGACCTCCGACGGTTGGCTCCGCACGGGCGATATGGCGATGCAGGATTCCGACGGCTTCATTTTCCTCGTCGACCGTAAGAAAGACGTCGTGATCACCGGAGGAGAGAACCTCTACCCCGTGCAGATCGAAGACTTCCTGCGCGGTAATGACTCGATCAAGGACGTCGCGGTTATCGGCGTGCCCGATGAACGGCTTGGCGAGATCGCCGCCGCAATCATTGAGCTTAAGCCCGGGAAGGAATGCACCGAAGCCGAGATTAACGAGTACTGTAAAGGTCTGCCGCGTTACAAGCGTCCGCGTAAGATCGTCTTTGCGGAGGTGCCTCGCAACCCTACGGGCAAGATCGAGAAGCCGAAGCTGCGCGACAAATACGCCGGAGGCTCCGTCGTCGAGAAGCAAATGCGGTCATAAGCAGATAGCCGACAGCGATTCGGAAGCAGGAGTTATATGGCGCGTCCCCAACCATTCGGTGGGGACGGAGATTCCGAGAACCTGCTGACATAGGCTCAACCGTTGTGGTTGAGCCTATGTCGACAGGTTCATCAGCATTGGCCGCCGATTCGAGAAGACTGCGTACCGCTCAAAATCCGCCGTGCGCAGCAGCTCCGCACCGGCTCGAAGCGCACAGCCGAGCCTCGACGCGTTGTGAGCGTCGCTGCCAAGCGTTACCAATTCTCCGCCGCACTCCCGCCAAAGCGTCAATAGCTCAAGCGACGCCATTGCGCCCCACGCACGGCCTATGCCCGACGTGTTGCACTCGATCGCCTTACCGGCGGACGCGAGTGCGCGGAGCAGCGGCTCCAGCTCATCGCGTACGCTCAACATCGTGACGCCGGGCGTATGTATATAGCGCAGCGGATACCCGAGGTGCGCGACGGAGTCAAAGTCACCGAACTCCAGCAAACCGAAATGCGCCTCGACGTAGCCGCGTAAAAGCGTCCGCGCATCTTCAAAGCTTGAGACATCGCTGCGGTAGTAGTAGTCGGGTTGGTTAGGCTCATAGTGCACGGATCCGAGTACGAAATCGAACGGAGCGCTTGCCAGCGCGGCTCTCGCGGCGGTCGGGTCCGCTTGCGGAGTACCCAGCTCGACGCCCAGCGCCGCGAGGCTGTGCGTCGGAGCGAACTGTGCGAAATCGGGCCGCCACGCGGGCGACTCCGGCTGTGACTCCCAATGCTCGGTCAGGCAAAGTCCGGCAAGCCCGAGCGCTTGCGCCCTCGCGATGTGCTCCTCGGGGAGGCTCATGCCGTCTGCCGAGCGCGTGCTGTGAACGTGGTAATCGTACATTCGTTCCTCCGGCGGGCGAAGATCAGTGCGCCCGGCTTTTCGCCTCTGAACCCTGACTACTTACATTATACCACACGTGGTGAGCGGACGCAAGCATAATCTCGGTCAAGCGATGCAAATTTCACTTGACAAATGGACGAAAGTGTGGTATAATAGTGGTAATAGGAGAAATAGGAGAAAGCAAAATATGCAGAAACAAATCCTTAGCGGCTGCGAGGCAGTCGCACGGGGAGCATGGGAGGCCGGGGTAAGGGTCGCTGCGGCATATCCCGGTACGCCGTCGACAGAGATCCTGGAAAACCTCGGCGCGTTCGCCTCGAAGCCTCCGGCGGCGTACTCCGTCGGCGACGGGCTGTACGCCACGTGGGCGAATAATGAGGCAATCGCCGCCGAGATCGCCTACGGCGCGTCGGTTGGAGGTTCACGAGCTCTAGTCTCGATGAAGCACGTCGGCATGAACGTCGCGGCGGACGCAATCTTCTCCGGAGCGTATGCCGGGGTTAACGGCGGGCTTGTCATCGTCTGCTGTGACGACCCGGGTTGCTACAGCTCCCAGAATGAGCAGGACAATCGGCTCTACGCGCCGCACGCTAAGCTGATAATGCTGGAGCCCTCCGACAGCCAAGAGACGCTGGACTTCACGAAAGCCGCGTTCGAACTCAGCGAGACATACGATCTTCCCGTCATGGTGCGCATGACGACCCGCGTTTGCCACTCCAAGAGTATCGTCACGCTTGGGGAGCGCGTCGCGCAGCCGGTGCGAGCATACGTCGGCGACCGGGCGAAGTACGCCATGCTGCCCGCGAACGCAAAGAAGCGGCACGTGATCGTCGAGGATAACCTCGCTCGATTCAAACGCGACCTCGGCGATTCGTTGGCGCAGTTCACCAAATCAGAAAGCGCGAGTAATGCGGAGGGCAACGGAACTCTGGTTATCACGTCGGGCATGAGCTACATGCACGTCAAGGAAGCGTTCGGGGACTCGGTTGCCGTGATGAAGCTTGGCGTAACGTTCCCGCTTAGCGAGAAGCTGCTGCGGGATACTGCTCGTGCGTTCGACCGCGTATGCGTCGTGGAGGAGGGCGAGCCGTACCTCGCGACTGCGATCAGCGCGATGGGAGTCGACGCGGCCGCGCCGTCGTTCATACAGGGCGAGCTTAGCGCGGCGCGAGTGCGGGAGGCGTTCGGCGTCGGGTCAACTCCGCTGTTCGCAATGCCGGAGCAATCCGCACCGGCGAACGAGGCTCCGCCGCGTCCGCCGGTAATGTGCGCGGGGTGTCCGCATCGCGGGTTCTACTACGCGCTGAGCCGTCGCAAGGGCAAGTACGTGGGCGTGGGCGACATCGGCTGCTACACGCTGGGAGTGAACGCTCCGTTCAACGGAATCGACATGTGCATCTGTATGGGCAGCGGATTCTCGATCCCGATCGGGCTGAGCAAAGCGTTGGAGGCTCAGGGCGATACCCGCAAGGTGTTCGGAATCTGCGGCGACAGCACGTTCTTCCACAGCGGCTACAGCTCACTCGTCGACGCGGTGCATCAGCGTGCGAACGTGTGCCTGGTCGTACTGGACAACAGTATCACCGCAATGACGGGACACCAGGAGAACTCCGGCACCGAGCTTCACCTGATGGGTTACGACGTGCCTAAAATCAGCATCGAGTCAATGATCCTCGCAACCGGACTTCCGCGTGAGCGGCTGCTCATCGTGAACCCGCTGAACCTTGAGGAGACGGGCGCGGCGATCGACGCGGCGATCTCGAACTCCGACGGCGTCACGGTAATCATAACGAAGTATCCGTGTGCGTTACTTAAGGAGTCAATCAAGGCGCGTGGAACGCGCCACTGCGAGGTCGACGCCGACGTATGCGTCGGCTGCAAAATGTGCATGAGGGCGGCGTGTCCGTCGCTGGCGTTCGACGCGCCGCGTAGACACGCGTATATCGCGGATACGCAGAACTGTACGGCGTGCGGACTGTGCCGACAACTGTGCAAGGTCGGCGCGATTAAGGAGGTGGCGTAATGGCAACCGGCATACTGTTCACCGGAGTCGGCGGTCAAGGCACTATCCTTACCACGAGGCTGTTGAGTAACGCGCTTGCCGAACTCGGCTATGACGTCAAGATGAGCGAGATCCACGGCATGGCTCAGCGAGGCGGTACGGTTAACACTCAGCTTCGCTATGGCGAGCGCGTGTACGCGCCGAACATCGGGGAGGGCGAGGCCGACTTCGTCGTCGCGTTCGAAAAGGCGGAGGCGCTTCGCGCCCTGCCTTACCTCAAGCGCGGCGGCACCGTGCTGACCGACGAGCGCGAGATCTACTCGATGCCCGTATTGCTCGGGCAAGCCGCGTACCCTCATAACTGGATCGCGGACAATCGCGAGTATAACGTTACGGTAATCCCCGCGCAAGAGATCGCGGGTAAGCTTGGCAATGCGCGTGACGCGAACATCGTAATGCTCGGCGCGGTCGCGAAGCTTTTGAAGATTGAGATAAACATTCCCGCCAGATTCAGCGTAAAAGCGTACGAAGCGGGTAAGGAGGCTGTATGAAGCTTATACTGAAGTATCTGAAGCCATTCGCGTTTGCCGCTATCGTCTCTATCGTATTGCTGTTCGGGCAAAGCGGGATGGAACTGTTCCTGCCGCGCTTCATGAGCGACATCGTAGATACCGGCATCATGAAAGGCGGCGTGAAGGAACCGCTGCCGCTGGCGATAAGCGGAAAATCGCTCGCCGAGCTGAACAACGCGGGGCTGTCAGGGATGATCGGAAAGTTCGAGCAAGCGTTTGAGCGTGTCAGCGTCGCTCCCGACGGATTCCCGGACTTCAACGTCGAAACAGACTACGTAGTAAAGCCGGAAGTCTTGGAGGCGGCGCGTAATGCGCCTCCATACGGCGAACCGAACATGACCTACGCGACGTACGTCAGCGCTATTATCATACTCCGCACCGGCGAGTGGCGCCCGGAGCTTGACTTCGAGAAGAACGGAGTGCTGTACAGCCAGATGGCGGCTCAGTACACGCGTGATCTCTACGAGGAGCTTGGCGCGGATAAGGTCGCAATCCAGCAGAAGTCGATCCTGTCGATCGGGCTGATTATGCTGGCGATTACACTGGCCGGAGCGCTGATTACCGTCGGAAACGGATACTTGACCGCGAAGATCTCCACCGGGATCGGGCGCAAGCTCCGTCGCGACGTGTTCACGAAAGTGCAGACGTTCAGCCCGTCGGAGTTCGACAAGTTCTCCACGGCGACGCTTATCACTCGATGCACGAACGACGTACAACAAGTGCAGATGGTCTCGATGATGGGACTGCGTATGATCGTCTCCGCACCCATTATGGGAGTCGGAGGCGTAGTAATGGCGCTGAACACAAGTTTGCAGATGAGCTGGGTCGTCGCGGTCGCCGTGCTGCTGTTACTACTGTTGCAAGTCGCGATCTTCAGCCGCGTAACGCCGAAGTTTGAGATCATGCAGAAGCTCGCCGATCGCCTGAACCTTGTAACGCGTGAGACGCTTACAGGCATGATGGTAATCCGCGCATTCGGTAATGAAGAGCGCGAGTACGATCGCTTCGAAACCGCGAACCGCGACATCCGCAACACTAACCGATTCGTGCAGCGCGTGTTCGCGGTAATGCAGCCGACGATGCAGTTTATCCTCGGCGGAGTGCAGCTGGTGATCCTGCTGCTCGGCTCTCGCCTCATATCCGCGAACAACTTGCAGGTCGGGCAGATGATGGCGTTCTCACAGTACGTGATGCAGATCATCATGTCGTTCATGATGATCGGAATGATGTTCATGATGATCCCGCGAGCGCTGGTCAGCGCGAAGCGGTTGCAGGAGGTTCTGGACAGCGACACCTCGATCCGCGATCCCGAGCCGGATTCGGTTAAGACGCTTGAGGGTCACGCGTCCGGTGAGCTGACATTCAATAACGTCAGCTTCAAGTACCAAGATGCGGAGGCGTGCGTGCTGGAGAATATCTCGTTCACCGCGAAAGCGGGCGAGACAACCGCATTCATCGGGTCTACCGGCTCCGGGAAGTCGACGCTGATCAACCTGATCCCGCGATTCTACGACGTTACGGAGGGCAGCATCACTCTTGACGGAATCGACATTCGGGAGCTTAGCGTGCACGAGCTTCGCGAGAACCTCGGGTACGTGCCGCAGAAGGGCATACTGTTCAGCGGCGACATCGCGTCAAACCTCAGCTTCGGCAAGGAGGACG